>JBFXKR010000241.1:0-3925 GCA_050173595.1 Candidatus Berkiella sp. | reverse complement strand
ATTAAAAGCAGGCAAATAAAGGAAATTGAACCGTTGCCAGAAGTAAAACCTTATGAAACTTTTACCTATAGTGATACCAATTTGCGCAGTCCATTTATGCCTTCATCGCCAGTAGAGGTTGCAAAAAACATTGTCAGTGATAATGGTATTCATCCTGACACCAACCGTCGGAAAGAACCATTAGAATCATTTCCTTTAGACAGTTTGCGTATGATGGGAACATTGGAAAAAAATGGAAAGCGTTGGGCTATCGTTGAAGATACTGATGGTATTGTTCATCGTATCACCAAGGGAAATTTCATTGGACAGCATGATGGAAAAGTAGAAGCGATTACGGAAGAGAAAGTGCTTATTACGGAAATTATCCCCGATGGCTCTGGGGGATGGCGGGAACGCAAAGCGTCATTAGCATTAGTGGATCAAAGTGATTTGCAAAAGAAAACAAGTGCGAAATAAATCGGCTTTTTGCAGGGGCAAAGAATATGGTTAGGATGACATTATTTACAAAGATACGCGCCATGCTCAAAAGGGTAGCCCTTTTCGTATTGTTGATAGCCATGGTTTCGCCTTTATTTGCTTTAACACCACGTTTGGAAAAAATGCAACTTATTTCTACAGACACAGGTGGTGTGCGTTTAAAACTCATCATGAATACGCCAGTTGATGCACCAAAAAGTTTTGTGATTGAGCAACCAGCTAAAATTTGTTTAGATTTTCCAAGCTTAAGAAATGGCTTGTCAAGAGAACTCTCACGCCCAGAATATAATACGGGTGTTGTTAAGCGTGTTACTGTCATTGAAGGTGGTGGTAAAACACGAGTGGTTCTGGATTTAACTGAATCGGTACCTTTTGATGTTAAAATGTTAGGTAAAGAGGCCATCGTTACCTTAGCGCCTGGGGTTCCATCAAAGCAAGCTTCAACCGATCCATTTAAAGGTCAGTTAAGCGCCAGAGCAACCAGCAGTCGAAGTGGCTTCTCACTGACAAATATAGATTTTCGTCGAGGCTCTGAAGGCGAAGGCCGCGTGGTCGTTGATTTAAGCAGCACGCAAATTCCTGTTGATATGAAAGAAGAGGGCGATAAAATCCGTATTCGTTTTTCAAATACGCAATTGCCAGCACGTTTACAACATAAATTAGATGTAACGGATTTTGGTACCCCGGTTGTAACCGTCAATACCATTGCCTCTGGCAAAGATGTTGAAATGGTTATTCAAAACACAGGTTTCACAGAAAATATTGCCTATCAAGCTGACAAGCGATTCACAGTCGATGTTAGACCTATCACCCAAGAAGCTAAAGAGCAGTTACAGAAAAAGACATTTAAATATACCGGAGAGCGACTATCGCTAAACTTCCAAGATATTGAAGTGCGAGCGGTTTTGCAGCTCATCGCAGATTTTACAGGCCTTAATATTGTGACCAGCGATTCTGTCACAGGTAGTGTTACCTTGCGCCTTCGTAATGTTCCTTGGGATCAAGCTTTAGATATTATTCTAAGAACCAAGGGCCTGGCGAAGCGCCAAATTGGAAATGTTTTATTGATAGGGCCAACAGAAGAAATGGCAGCTAGGGAAAAACTTGAGCTGCAAAGCACGCAACAGGTTTCGGATTTAGCCCCCTTGCGCGCTGAGTATATTCAAGTGAATTATGCGAAAGCATCAGACTTAGCAGGTCTTTTAAAAACAGATAAAAATTCTCTTTTATCTCCCCGCGGCACGGTCTCGGTTGATGAGCGCACAAATACATTATTAGTTCAAGATACCGCACCAAAACTAGAAGAGATTAGAGCTTTGGTGTTACGTTTAGACATTCCTATCAGGCAAGTGTTGATTGAGTCACGTCTTGTCTTTGCAACGGATAATTTTCAGGACATTTTAGGAGTGAGCATGGGTGGTGCTGGTAGTGCTCGCCCTGGAAATGAGCCTGTATTAGGTTTTGCAGGCCAGGTATTAGGGCCTGGGTTAACAGGATCTAGTACAGTTGCCACAGGGGCGACTACGCCAGCCAATGTTTTAGTTGGCGATAGATTGGGTGTTGGCATGTTGCAAACGCTTCCACTTGCAGGCAGTAATACAACCCAAGCGAGTTTTGGTTTAACCCTAGCAAGATTACCTGGTGGCACTATTTTGGATTTGGAGCTTCAAGCATTGGAATCTGAAGGTTTAGGTAAAATTGTTGCTAGTCCGCGATTGGTGACTTCCAACCAGCAGATGGCCTATATTGAGTCTGGTGAAGAAATTCCATATCAAGAAGCAACATCTAGCGGTGCGGCATCGATTGCCTTCAAAAAAGCGGTGCTAAGATTAGAAGTCACACCACAGATCACACCGGATGATCACATCATCATGGATTTAAAAGTGAATCAAGATTCCAGGGGCGTTGGTACTAATAATGTCCCTTCTATTAATACACGAGAGCTACATACCAAAGTTTTAGTCAACAATGGTGAGACCGTGGTGCTTGGTGGTATCTATCAACAAAACAAGCAATCTCAAAAAGACAGTATTCCCTTCTTTGGTAAGCTGCCATTGGTCGGATGGATGTTCAGAAATGAAAATAACAGCGATCAGCGAAGCGAGTTGATGATCTTCGTGACGCCTAAAATCATTCAAGACGGCATGGCAGGATAAGGGATTGTGATAAAAGGAGTCATCAACCCGATAATCTCGGTGTCATTCCCTCGATTCGGGTTGTGGTCCGATGGTATACTCATGGCCCAATCAAAGGAACAGCTATATTAGAGTATAATTTAGTTTGTGAGCTTGATAAAATACGTTAGTTCTATAATTTTAGAATCTTGCTTTTTATAAATTTACTAGCTAGCCAAGACGATACAAATATGAAGCGATCAGTGAACCTATTTCTAATTGGCCCTATGGGGGCTGGCAAAAGCACAATAGGTAAGCAATTGGCGAGAGAATTAAAGCTAGAGTTCTATGATGCGGACCAAGAAATTGAAGCACGTACTGGTGCTGATATTGCTTGGATCTTCGATGTCGAGGGAGAAGAAGGATTTAGGAAGCGGGAAGCTGCCGTCATTGATGAACTCAGTCAGTTGCAAGGCATTGTGTTGGCCACAGGTGGCGGCGCAGTACTGACAGCTGATAATCGTAATCGATTAGCTGCTCGTGGCACAGTTGTTTACTTACACACCACTGTTGAACAGCAAGTTCGCCGTACTGCAAGAGATAAACGGCGACCATTACTGCAAAATGACATACCAGATGAAACATTAAAAGATTTAATGCAATCGCGCGATCCTCTCTACAGAGAAATTGCTGATATGGTTGTTGCAACAGATGGTAGAACAGTACGTTCTGTATCTACAGAAGTGATTCGATTGATAGAGCGTGATCAGCTAGGATAAGGCAGTATGCCTGTTGCTACTTGGGTAAATGTACCTAAAAAATATCCCATCTACGTTGGCGTTGATCTTCTCAAAGATGTTTGCGTATTTAGGCCATATGTTGCTAATCGTCATGTGATGATCATTAGCAGTGCTAATATTGCGGCAAACTATCTATCGCGTCTAGAAAGCACTTGCTTGCAAGCAGGTGCTACACTCTGCCAAAAATTATTTATTCAAGATGATGAACAACACAAAACACTTCAAACGGCATCGTATATCTGGTCAACTTTAATTTCGCACCACATCCATCGTGATGGACTGATTATTGCTTTGGGGGGTGGCATGATAGGTGATGTCGTTGGGTTTAGTGCAGCCTGCTATCTGCGAGGTATTGATTTCATTCAATGCCCAACCACATTATTGGCTCAAATTGATGCCGCTATTGGAGGAAAAACAGGGGTAAATCATCAAGCCGGTAAAAATTTGATTGGGGCTTTTCATCAGCCGATTGCCGTCATGAGTGATTTGCGGACGCTAAACACTTTATCTTCGCGGGATTATAATATCGGAAGA
>JBFXKR010000240.1:0-3934 GCA_050173595.1 Candidatus Berkiella sp. | reverse complement strand
AGGTTAAAGCAAGCTGAATTGCCTGCTGCTTAAATGACTTGTCAAAATTCTTATACTTGGACATACACGACTCCTAACTGATACTTAGTTTATCAAATTAGGTGTCCGCCGTCAGGGGATCAGGTCAGTGCATCCATTTCTTTGACGATCTGAAATAGGTTAAATCTTTTACCTTCAATGGTGCACAATATATTATTGTCTTCTATTGTGAATTCCACTCTATCTCGATGATAAAGGCATTGTTTGGCGATATATTCAAAATCATAAGTTGCTTGGTTTTTGGGCAAAGGGCCATGAGGTAGAACTAATGCTTCATTTAATTCTGCTGATGTTTTGTTTGCAATTTTTTGGAAAATCTCATCAGCTTTGCCAGCTTTAAAATCTTCTAGAGTAACTTTTTTAACCATTTCTATTCCCCTTTTTTTTAATCAAATTTTTTCAACGTTGATTAAACAAAATTAATACTCAACTTAGCTGAGCTGTTTTTGTTAACATTTTTTGCTTTAGAGGTAATGGAAGAAAGGTTTTTCTGAATACCAAGACCATTAAAAGCATTGATTTCAAATAAACCCGTTAAATCATTTAAACTTAGCGTTTGGCGCTAGTTCTCATATGATCATTCCATGAGGAGAAGACTTAGAAACTACAATCTAAATTACATATTTTTATGACATATATCAAGCTGCTAGCGGATGAAATGCTTTGCTACACAGATAAAAGGTGAGTGGGAAATGCCGTGAACATTGTTTAAAGGATATCAATTAAAATGAAAATCTCGAAATTCAGGGTCAGGCTTGAATTATTGCATATTAACGAAACTCAATATCTCAAGCCTTGTATCTGACCCCGTCACTGGGCCGTGATCCTGCCTACGATTGCTTAAGTTGTAGAATCAAAATTGTGATAGCGATAAGGGCTTGGCGCTTCGAATTGCGTTAATGGAGCACCATCTACGTATTGAGCCAAAGTAGAATTAAATTTGTTTAAACCTTCTTCGAAGTCAGCTATTTTTTGCTCTTCACGTCTAGACGCTGCAACTGTGTCGCTAAACCTAACATTATCTTCACGCTCTTCCAGAAAGCGCTCTTTGGCAACTATATACGCAGAAAGTATAAATTTCTTTTCATATTCATTTATTACAAATCGTTTGCTTTCATGAGTATGTAACAATTGGGTTGCAAAATTAAATTGCTGATGGCTTAAATAGTTAACCAATTGTTGAAAAAATTGACCTGTTGGTGTTAGCTCTTTGAGTTCTTGATATGCGGTAACAACGGTTCGATAAATAGATTCTGTATGCGTGCGTTTTGCATGTTCATTTTTTAGAAACCGTTTGAAATGATTCGCCTCTATACTTGCCTTCTCCATTTCATTTTGAAGTTCCCAAGGTGCAGAGCGCCATGCAAGTCTTTTCTTACGAACATTCTCTAAATGTAGGTTAATCGCTTCATCAAATTTATTTAGCATGTCCTTATCATTTAGATCGACATCAGTGCGTTCTGATAAATAGCTAATAGCCATTGAATAACTGCCTGTTTTCAAATAACCGATTACAATGGCGAGTTCATCTTTATTAATCTGTCTTAGTTTTACAGTGGAATTTTGTACTACTTCAGGTGCTTGCGCTTGAGTTGGTACAGGAGCTGGGGCTGGCACAGGAGCTGGAGTTGCAGGTAGATTCACTATCCCAGCTTGAGCTTTATTTACTTGTACTGCTCTACCTGGAACTAAATTTTTCCCAGCTAAAGCTGCGCGTGCTTTTTGGGCACCTTCTTTGATATTTTTTAAATCATCGCCTTGCATGATTACCGCCTTTTATGAAGTATTAATATTGGTTTATAAAATTACTGGCACTAATGTGCCATCCAATACCCCGTTACTGTCCTTAGAACTAGATGATATACACCAGTTCTCGATACTTCCTAGCGAGAAGAGTCATAAAATATACTACATTGCATGATAATAATCGTATATACCTTTAGTCGTTGAGATGCTGCAAGACGTCAGGTCAGATTCGGGGTTAGGCTTGAGTTATTGCATTTAACACTCAGTATGTAGGTTGGGCCAAGGCCCAACATTCATAATATAAAACCATCAATTTACCTGAAATAAGCAGGGAATATGATGAGATTTTTGCTGTTGCGTTAACTTGCCTACGATTGCTTAGTAGTTGATGATGACACTGGTGGCAAGAAATCGAAGTTAAAATAGCGATCGCTGGGATTTTTGTATAAATCAGTTCCGACTGTATAACCAAAGATTGTGCCAGCTATTGTTGTTATTGGGTGAATGACAGGATGAAAACTCCCGAGCATATAGCCCATCACGGTTCCCCAAGTTGTCATTAATGCTGTCCCAAAATGCAAGTCGATTGGGAAATAGCTATCGCCCGCACCTGCACAAATCATCGCAAGTGAATTCTGGCATGTTATCGATTTCATCAAAATTCCATCAGAAAGTAGCTTAGTAAGAAAAAAGCATATTATTGTTTGAGAGATTAGGTGTCAAATACCTTTCGTCAAAAAGTATTAGCATAAAAAGACAACCTCGACGATAAGGAGCAGAGCACTTCTTTAAGTAATATATTTATATATAAGAGAGCAAACAATAAAAACAGTAGAAAACCAAAAGGTACCAAGAATTGAAAGGCTAACACGTTTAAAAACACCAAAATGATTCAATGGCAACTTATTTGAAATGAAAAACAAAACAATGCTATTAATAAAAGGAACAAGCATTAAAATGGAGAAAGCGCCATTTCTATTTTGCATTTCAAGGATTTCGGCGATATCAGTAAAACCAAGATAAAGCGTAACGATGGCAATAATAATCGCGCTAAAACCACAAATAGCCGAAATGATTTCGCTGCCAAGCGGAATGGCTAACAAGCAGATAAAGAGAATCGTGCTAACAACCAGTGTTTTGTGAAGGCTATTTAGGATTTTACTTGCCATTGTGGAAGTGTCAGTCAACAGTTCAGTACTCATCTCACCCTTTTATTATTTAACAGGCTAAATTATTTTGTAGTAATAAACTCTAGCAGAATAGATTTAAAAAGCAAGACCGTTTGATGCGAGGTGTATACGCCGCAGGTGCCGCAGTAAAGGATTAAGGATGTGTCATTGCTCGCGATGACGCATGATAAATATGAAATGAAAATATAAACCATCCTGTCTTTTGCGTGGCAATTCAGAGATTTTTTCCCCATGCTGCGCTTCGCTTGCAAGGGGCTACTATACGCCGCAGCTGCCGCTGCGGAAGATTACGGACGTGTCATTGCTCGCGATGACGCATGATAAATATGAAATGAAAATATAAACCATCCTGTCTTTTGCGTGGCAATTCAGAATCGAATTTACTTACAGCGTATTATTCTTCTTAATTGGTTGCACCAGCAACAACGCACATGCCTGAATATTTGCGATAATTCCTTGATCTCCTGGTTGCGGCAGCAACCGTCGTCGCTCTTGTCCTGCGGCCCCTCTCCCTTTGAAAAAGGGAGAGGGGCCGCAGGACAAGAGGGATTTTAGTGTCAAGAAGCTTATTTTAATCTGCTAATTTTAGCACTTCATCCAGAACATCATGATATTTATGACATATTTAGATAAGCTCCTGAGTAAAACAGAATCTACTCTTAGGCGAGCTATATGTTTAATCCCATGCAACAAAAACAACCTGGCGTTACAGCGCCCTTGCAAACATTGCATCTATATTCACTATCAAAGCCAGCAAATAACAAATCTATCATTATTTTTGTACACAATGTTCAAGATGGTGTTGGCGATTTTGAACATGCCGTATCATTTGCACAAGAATTACAATCATTCAAAAGCCAAGGATATAAAATTGTCGCAATGGTTGAAACTGAAAAAGCGAGTGTATCTCAAGCTGCTACTGAGTTTCACAAAGAACACAGTAAATTAATTAACAACAG
>JBFXKR010000239.1:0-3950 GCA_050173595.1 Candidatus Berkiella sp. | reverse complement strand
TCCACCTAGCCTACATTTGCTCCACGCAAGCATTTCTAAATTTTTTTGGTGCTGGCGACAGGAGTCGAACCCGTGACCTACTGATTACAAATCAGTTGCTCTACCAACTGAGCTACGCCAGCCAACAAACTGTATGTCTCTTGGGACTTGACAGTTAGCCGTGACATTCTACTGAGGTGTTAACACTTATTCAACAATTCTACGCGCATAGATAAAAAATAAACGAACTAATGCTAAATCTTGCCCGACTATTCACGAGCCAAATAAGAATCATGTCTTTAACTTAAGGAAAATTCTTATTCAATGGATAGCTATTCGGGGCGAATACTGACTTCACCATAGCGGATTGCTTTGAGGCTATTACCAATTTTCACACACAACTCCCCCCGCTCATTGACCCCTTGTGCAATACCAAGTTGTTTTTCTTTGGGAGAGCAAAGCTCGATGTTTTTATCTTTCAGTAAATCATACTGCGCCCAAAGATGGCTAAATGCACAAAAACCTTCTCGTTCAAAACACGCCAGCATGGGCGCAAGTTTATTGAGCATCGTCGCAATGAGCAAATTACGGGAAAGCCCTACCCCGCAAACACGTTTAAGGCAGGTCCAGCTGGACTCTTTAATTTCATGGGGCATGTTTACATTCATCCCTATGCCAACAACAACGTCAATATAAAGTTGAGAAGTTGATTGACTCATAGACTCAATCAGTATGCCGCATAGTTTTTTTTCATCAAACCAAATATCGTTTGGCCATTTAATGCCAAGCCCAGGCGGTAAATAAAATATTTCTTGTAATGCACTTAACACCGCTAACCCAACCACCAGGCTTAATCCAGAGAGATCATGCAGCTTACAAGCAAATCGCCAATAAAAAGATAAATAGATATTAGCGCCAAAAGGCGAACGCCATGCGCGCCCCATTCTGCCTTTGCCAGCGGTTTGTGCTTCACTCGTGCAGACCGTGCCACTAGGGATATCATGCGCAATGCGCGACAACAGATAATCATTGGTAGAAGGAAGCACATTCACAATGTCTAAGCGCTTAAAAGCTTGTTTCGTATTAGCATTGAGCTTAGCGCTGATTTCATTTTTATCTATCAGTTCAAAAGGATTTGACCATCGATAACCTTTGCCTGATATGGCTTGAATCTGAACATCTAGCGAACGTAAGAAAGTAATTGCCTTCCAAATGCTGGATCTGCTTACTTTTAATTTCATGGCTAAAGAAGTGCCAGAATGAAATTTGCCATCATGTAATATCGGTAAAATATCAAAAGCGACTTGCATTGAATTGCTCTTTATCTGGGTAATATCTACAGCTTATCTACTTAACCAAGGTGGCTTACTGTGCTTAGAATTCATAGAGGGTATACTATGCAACAAGCTTAGACAAGACAGGGAACCTGTTGTATTACACTCTTTATCTGAATAAGGCGAATAACAATGCTTTCTCCTGAGATCAAAATTGCAGAAAAACAACCAGAAGAACTTACCTTCGCCGAATTTAAAAAAGCTGTACAAAGACATCCTACCAATTTTCCGGTCGATAACAATCGATATCCAGCCCTTATCAAAACAGCAAAAAAATCCGAATCGGATATTATGCGTTTTGTGAATGCAACACGGCCGATTATTCACCCTCCTCTTTTAAAACTGATGCATGATTTTTTGGCTTATAAAAAGCAGCATGGCTCTGTGATAGAAAAAAAATTATATCAAGACATGACGCTTGATCAATTTATTAGCCGATTGCTCACCAAACGACCGATGGTTTTTATGGGACCCAACGATACTTATTTGTTAAGAAACAGAGCGCGTAATGCAGGCGGCTTTGAAGACATTGGTACATTAAAAGAAAAAAGCCCTTTGCTGCTACAAGACTATATATCATACGATGAAATCCAACTGTCCGCGATGATTTGTGTTGCCACACCTTCCTTTTTTATCAATAGTGGCGAGCGTACAAATCAAGGAATGCCTGGAAAAACAGACTCCTTCGAGGACAGCGGCGTCATGGTTGGTATCGTCGGTGCACGCTGTGAGGTAGCTTCGCGCAACGAATATGCTCATATATTAATTACTCCAAGCCAAAATACGCTTGAAAATGGGTATGGCAAGGCAAGTTTGTTTAAAGAAAAACATGCGCATTTTGCCAAGTTTTACGATCAAGGCGATAAAGATGAATATTACTTTCCCAGTTTCGAAGAAGCCCAAGCTGATACGACTGGCAAATATTTTAAGCTAAAAGATGGACGCTTTCTTAACATGGCCGCCTATCAAAAAAGAATGCGTGCTGTCATTGAACCTTTTTTGGTAGAAGCGAATGCCCGCGGTGAAAACGCTAATCAAGATGTGTTTATTGATGCCAGTGGCATCGGGCTTGGTGTTTGGGGTGTTGAAAAAGAAATTCAAACTAAATTGCAACTAGAAGTTTATGCACAAATACTCTCGCAAATCCCATTAAATAGAATTACCGACATCAATTTTCACAGGTTCCCTCAGATTTCCCAAGAAATCTGGCCATTATTACTAGAGCAATATCCGTTTTGTGATGCTAATCGTAAAGTACAAATTCAACACATTAAAAGAAATCCTGCCTCACGCTTGCAAGGTTCTCACCAGTCTAAACTTTTAGTCAATAACTATGCGTGGGATGGCAACTCCCAACCTGGCAATGAATATTGGTTAGGCGGCTCTTATTTATGCGGTTCTGGCGATCCAGTTGCGGCATGCTATTCGCAAATCAGTGAGCTACAAAATTCCTTAATCAATAACCATGTCAGTGGCGCTAACACTTATTGCGCTGTTCAAGGGCAAATGGTTGAGATTCAAGCTTTTAATGGTATGGCGGTTGATAGTGACTATGATGCTTTTAGCGCTCGTACATCAACACTTTATGACCAAGAAACTAAGCGAAGCAAAAAACTAGGGGTTTAGAAGTTATTTCTTTAATTGTGCCTTTTTGCTGCTTTGAACTGCATCTTTAAATGCTTTTACCCTTTCACCTTCATTGGCAGAGCGGTAAATATTGTAATATATTTTGGCTTCAGACATATTTGCTTGAAGACCAATATCCTCTCTTTTTAATTGCGCCTCAAGCTTTTTGCAAAGTTTCATCAGACCGGATTTATAGGGACTATTCGCTTCTGTTCTTGTAATATTATCAATAACTGATTGTAAAGCACCACTTAACAACATTGCTTTTTCGTGAGAATTCAGTTGCTGATTATTTTGCAATTCATCAATAGTTTTGGCCAGTTGATTTATTTGGTCATCTCTTTTAAATGCAATATCACGCATAGGTGCTTTAAATCTATGCAAAAACCCTTTTCCCTTTACTTTTAACTTTTCAACTTGATAAGCAACCATGAGGTTTTTAGCAATGTCCTGCTGATGATGACCAAACTGATTCAATAACTTATTAAATTGTTCGACTTGTTGAGGGTTAAGATCTTTTAAGCCAACGGTTACTTTCACACTTGAAGGTTGCGGCGATTGATTGCTTGTTACTTTACGCTGGCCAATTTGGATCTGTTGACGCTGACGATTATTCTCAGCCCCCTGAGCATCCTTCCATTTGGCAGGACGTTGAGGGGGCTTTTGTTGTTCTTTAGCTTCTCGCGCTGCTTTTTCACTAAGGGCACCCTCAGTTTTAGATCTCGTAGCACGTGCTGCTATTTCTTTAGCCTCTCGTGCTGCTCTTTGTTTAGCTACTTCTTGTTGTGCACTATTGTCTGTCTTTTGGGCAGTTTGTGGTAAATTTGGGGTCGATGTGGTTGGTTGTTGCGCAGACTTCGTGCCTGCTAATTTCGTTAGCGGCGATGCCATTTTTTCAAGTTGCTGTACACAAAATTGAACATCATTTGAGCATTGATAGAATAACGCTTCTTCATAATGCCCACCAACTATTTTATTACCCGTTGCCGCCAACGCCTGCGCAGCATGTGT
>JBFXKR010000238.1:0-3951 GCA_050173595.1 Candidatus Berkiella sp. | reverse complement strand
AGAGCCAGCTCTTGGCTATCTTGGGCAGGCTTATTGTCTGACATTGAAACGATGGGTTTTTCTACTACATTATTTGTGCCACTTGAAGCATTTAATGCAAATGCCATCAAGATAAGGGTAAATACTAACGCAGCAATGAAGGCTATACCCATAACATAATTTTGCTGATAAAAGGCAAAACCACATCCACTGATATAAATAAGTAATATCAGTATGCTCATTGGACTTTGTTTCAAAAAGCAATAGAGCTGCTTCAACGTGTCTTTATTCCCTATCTTCAATGACACTTTGCGCATCATACCCAGTACGTGCTCTTCCCCAATCAAGGACGTTAACTATCATTATTTACAGTATTTATGCTAAGCATTCCTTTAGGGTTATATATAAGAATAGACGATGTTAGAAAACTACATTTATAAAGTAGAAGAAGGGTGGATAAAGACCTTAATATAAAATAAGTGCAATTACACAAACTGAGTAAAAAATAAGAAAATATAAGAGATTTTGCGAAAAAAAACCTATAAAAAATGACAATTATTTAAGACCGGTTATGTCAATGGATATCAACTTGCGCTTGATTAGGCTATGTCATTATGTTAATCAGTAGCACTACATTGATAACCTACTAAGAAGAATAACATGACGTCTCTTTCAAACTCCGTTTTGTGGCAGCGAATGCACCAATATTATGAACAGCTTGGGACTCAAATTTGGGAAGAAGAGGTTGTACCTCAACAGATCACCAATAACACCTATTTGGCAAATAATTACGCAAAACTCATTGTTGCCCAAATGCAAGATTATATTTTAAAGCATGGTGAGCCAAAAGATGATGCACCATTTTATGTATTAGAAATTGGCGCAGGTCATGGTCGACTGTCTTTTTATCTGTTAGAAAATTTGCGAAGAGCCTTTGAAATATTTAACTGGCCTAAGAAATGGCTCAAATTTGTAATGACAGATATTAGTCTTAAAAGTCTTGAAACATGGCAATCACATCATGCGCTCAAACCTTTTATGGATGAAGGTTGGATGGATATTGCTGTGTTCAATGCCAATGAAGACACACAGTTAAAATTGGTAAGATCAAACAAAATAGTTAAAACCAACTCAGTAAATAAACCACTGTTTGTGATCTGTAATTACATTTTTGACACATTGTCACATGATGCTTTTCAAGTTATTAATAATCGATTACATGAGGTTGAGCTTGTTATTAAAAATGAAAGAAAGCTTGATAAAGGCGATTTGAAAAATTACTTTAAAGATGCAAAATACAAGTTTATCCGAAGAGCAGTAAACACAAATTACTACAGCAAACATCCCTTGCTTAATAAAATATTAAAATCTTATGAAAGTGAATGTGATAACGCAGCATTTTTAATGCCATTAGGTGCGATTTTATGTATTGAAAATCTAAAGAAATTTGCCAACGGACCATTGATGGTTTTAGTTTCAGACAAAGGCGTAACAGATAAAGATCTTTTTGAAGAAAAAGATGATCCTGATATTTCTTTTCATGGCTCTGTATCAATGACGGTAAACTTTGACGCCTTACGGCGTTACACCGAGCTTTGCCAAGGAAATTGCTTATTAATGGGAAATAAAGGGGCTGATTTTCAAGTGGCCAGCTTTATTTTTAATACAGATTATCAAATACCACATACTTCCTATGCTTTTGAAAATAGCTTGTCTTGTTTTAGTCCGCAAGATCTCTTTGATATCTGCTATATCGACGATGAGCCAATCAAAAAATTTAAATCTCTAGAAGCGGTTGTGAACATCTTAAACTTAGCAGAATGGGATCCTGCTATTGTTTATGATTATCATGAGAAATTAGTTGATAAATTATTAGAAGATGATATTTCCGTTGGTGTGCAACATAGCATTTTAAATGGCATTGATCGTGCTTGGCGCTACTTTTTTAAACTAGAAAAGTCTCAAGATCTAGCTTTTGCAATAGGCTCTATTCTTTATAACATGGATTTTTACGAAAGAGCCATTGAATTTTATCAATATTCATTAACCTATTTTGGAAAAGATAAAAACACGTATTATAACCTTGCCTTATCATATCAATCACTAAAAGACTATGCTAAGGCACAAGAGATGATAACTGCTGCACTTGCCATTTCACCTAAAGATAAAGAAATGATAAAGCTGCAAAAGCAAATTAAACGTTCAAGTTCTCAATCAAAAAAGCGTAAGCGTAAATAGTTTGCCATATTCATATATGATGGGGCCTCTAAATGGACAATAAACAGCTACTCATTGATTGGGGAGCTAAAGCACTTAGTGACAAGGGGGCCATCCTTGAGCATCCGCCAGAAACTATAGTTGAAACACCATGGTCTATTGTGCTTCGGTTTTTAACTACTAACGGTTGTTTTTATTTAAAGCAAACACCCCCTGATTTGTTTGTTGAGCTAGAGATTATCAAGCTTATTCAAGAAAATATTCCAATTGCATCTGTTCCCAGCATTGTGATGGAAAATGTTCACTTAAATTGTTTTTTGATGGAAAGTTGCGGCGATTTTTCTTTACGCACAAAATTTAAAGGCACTATCGACCAAGCCTTACTCATCAAAGGATTGCATGCTTATATTGATGTAATGCGTTCATCTGAAAGAGATTTAGATTTGTTTGCTGGTCTTATTCCTGATTGGCGAATAAAGCAGATCCCAGGCCTGTTCGTTGAACTCATCGAGAATAACGACTTATTGCTCGATGAAGGGCTAACACAGGATGAAATACAAAAGCTTAAGGCATTATTACCATCAATAGAGTTAAGTTGCGAATTACTTTTAAAATATCAAGTAAAAGAGACATTGGTCAATGCGGATTTTAATGAAAACAACTTAATCATTGATGAAAAATCGCAAAAAATAGCTATCATCGATTGGGGTGAAAGTGTGCTATCGCATCCATTTTTTTCAATTGCTTCGCATTTGCGTAATAATGCTAGAAGATACAAACTAGCTTTAGATGGTGAGCTATTAGAAAAAATCAAACAACAATGTCTGTCGCGCTGGCTTGATGTTGCAAATTTAAATGAATTAAATGCGATATATCAACATATTGAAAATATATTACCCATTTTTTCGACGCTTGCCATATATCGATTACAGACAGCGACCCATCATAAGAGTAAAGAACAGCAAAACTGGTTTATTGCAGGATTCTTAAGAACATTATTAGATAATCAAAAAAGAGCAAATCTTCAGTAAAAGTAGAAGATGAAAATAACGAGACTACAGCACATCAAGATAATGTGCTGTATTAAGGTGATTACAGTAACGCTTGTGTATTAAATAGCATGTTAAGATAAATTAATAGCAATTTCATTTAACCAAATTGCATTTTCAACAGATTGATCTAATGAATCTATGGCACCTTGACTTTTTAGCCATACCCCACTTTGATCTTGAATTTCAATAAGGTAGCTTGCAATTGATTTACAAAAAGCTAAATATTTTTCTTGCTTTGTTACTTTATAAAGTAAAGACATTGCCCAAGCAACTTTGTGACTAAAATGAAATCGCTTGATACTTTCATGACATGAAATGGCATAATCACCATATTGTTTTGCGGCAGTTAAAAAAGCTTGATTGTTTGTTGCTAAATAGAGCTCGACTAAAAAGGCACAAGGCAAACCAATCATAAAATAGGCTTGATTTGGCTCATTTGTTTTAAGCTGATATATAAAGCTGAAATCTTCAGGGAAATCTTGCATATGTTTTTTTTGATTATTCACAAACAAATACATCTGCTTTTGGATTTGAGGTTGTTGGTTTATATTCCAAATTAAAAATTCACCTGCTTTGATGGCTTGTTTTGATTGGCCAAAATACAGCGCTAAGCGTCCAAGTTGGGCGCTGGTAATAATGTCCATTTCATCAACATTGGTTCCCCAGGGATCACTTGTTGAAAAGCCACCATGATCTTGGCTTT
>JBFXKR010000237.1:0-3951 GCA_050173595.1 Candidatus Berkiella sp. | reverse complement strand
ATTTAAAATCACTTGGTAAGTTGCATAAGAAAGCGTATGTTTTTTTAGCATGAAAATATTTTCTTGCAATCGACGCAATTTCTCTCGATGTGATTCAATATCACTTAAAGCCAATAGTGCACTATCATCCATTTTTTGATACGCTGAAATGGTATCAAGCGTCGTTGCCACTCTTGCTTCAAAACTTGGCATAATAACAGCATCAATAAGAAATTGCTCTACTGTAGAATACGTACTATTGCCATCAGTAAGATTAATTAACTCCCAGTTATCCTGTTTGAAACAGTGATCACGCAGCAGTGTTTTTTGAGTTGTTTCCTTAGAGCCAGCATATTTATGATACTTGTCGCCATCGACTTGGATACATGTTTTGATGAAGCCATCTTCATAAGTAATGTCTGATTCTAGCCCTAAAGCTTCACAAATCGGATTATTGGCTGCAAATATACTATCTTTAATGAGCGCGCCATAGGTTGGTTTAAGCGATCTTGCCGCAGTTTGTAAACGCTTAAGCATGACATTTTCAAATGCTGAGCCATGTGTGTTAGCATTAAAAACGCTAATAAAGGGTGCAATAGCAGCACTGAGCGTTGGTGGAAATTCATTCGGGTAGATATTTCTTATTTGAAATAATTGTTGTGCTAACGAAACATTATTTTGTAATATGGCTGGTGTAGCACTCAAGCAGCTTGCAATTTTATCTAGCATCCTTTTGGCAAGGGCGGGCGCTATGTGATTTGCGAATCCATGTTCTGGGGCAGATAGAATAATAATAGAATGCAAACACCTTATCAGTGTATCTGCTGGCCAATCGTTTACTTTGCCATCTATTATCCTTACAGCAGATTGAATAAAAGAATCAATGGGTACATTGACAACTTGATCTTTATCAAGGACTGTACGTGCTTTTATTATTGATTTAAAGAAATTAATATCAATATTAGTCAGTGCAGCCAAGGTAAATGTCAAGTGATTTTGCAAAGGGTAATAATGAAAATACCTTGTTGTTCTGGCAAGCAGCTCAATCATGATATCTTTAAAACTGATTCCAAGTGAACTATTACGCTGTGTTCCCATCGGAATGCGTAGTTTGGCAATGGATTGAATAATAGTTGCCTCAACGCATTGGTTATTTTTCTCACGTGTTTGTGAAAATTTATGAAATTGATCTGAGGTTGCATCATATTTGCTGGCTATGGCATCGACTACAGCTTTTGAAAAAAGTTTATACTCATCTAAATGTTGGTTATGAATAATATTGGTATGCGTCCCTGGGAATTTATCACATATGGATTCTAACAAGTTTGAAAGATCTTCAAGGTTTTTACCTTTTTTTTCTTTAAGTTGTCTTAGAAGATCAGCGCTCTGTTTTAGATACAGGCTTGGCGTCACAGAGGCATTTGGCAATGCAGAGCTTGATGCCCCAGCGCCAGTTGTGCCTGTCGTCGTGTTTGAGCCATTTCTTAACATGATGTCTTAAACCTATATAATGAATCATCAGCAGTTATATTTAAGTCAAATAACATGCTAAGTGTTTTTATTCTTTTCCGCAATGCTATTAGTCTGAAATGTAAACCATTGAAATATATAGCATTAATTCCGATGAGCGGTCATTGATATAAAATTATGCTACTTAAGGCTATTATTTAGGCCATTGTTTTGATAGTATATGTCATCTTGATAACAAATATGGGTGCACATAGTATGAAATTTGGCGTTGACCCTTCACCTAACGAGGCTGCATTATTAGGTCAATTAGAAACAGAGCCTGATCTTCTGGCAAGCTTAGAAGCACTATCAACCCAAGCAGAACCCTCTATTCATATTCTCTTTTTTCAAAACTATCAGGCTGTAGCCCAATTTGCTAAGGATAAGCTCGGGGCCCAATTTGATATTAATGCTACTAACGCCAATGGTGAGAGCATTGTCCACCTTGTTGCAGCAAGCTCAAATAATCAATGGTTATCTTGGTTGTTAACGATAAATAAAGTAGATTTTCTTAAAAAAACGGATACGTGTAATAACATTTTTCATTATAGTGCTCATATCACAGATACAAAATTTCTTGATACGCTGTTTTCGATTAATCATGAAGCTGATGATGCTTTTTGTGTAAACCAACTATATCAAACACCGTTATCATTGGCGATTGAATACGATAATGATGTGTTTCTTGATTATTTATTTCGAAAATATCCAAATGAAGTATTAAGTTTTGTTAATGAAAATAATCAAAATATCGTTCATCTTATGGCAAAGCATCAAGCGATAAAGTGTTATCAAAAGTTGATGTCAGTTGCGAAGGAAAATGAGCGGGCATTTTTAAGTTCAGCTGATGATAACGGGCAAACGCCAATGGATATTGCGCTAACACAATTGGAAGAATCTCATGGCAAAGAAATGTTTGAAGCCTTGCATGGTTACGCCAATAGCAACATACCAACGTTGTCTTGGTTGATAGCATTAGAACAAGTCACGCAACATTTGAATTCTCTCAGTATTGAAGAGGGTAACCCAACAGTTTCTCCTTGGGAACAGGTTCCACATCTTGGGCCAATGCTTGATGCGGCTCAAAGCGTATATCAATCACATAAAAATAAAGCGGCTTATCAAAATATTATTTGCGATCAAAAACCTGATGATAATGCTTTGGGTTTAAATTATTAAGGTGATATGCTTTTTAATATTTTAAGCTTTTGTGAATTAGCTTGTAACTTGATTCCCCTATGTAAAATAATCTAATGCCTGATGAAAGAGAGCTTGTTTTTGGTTTTAATTCATCATGTTTGATATTTTGGTTATCTTTAAAGACTAAGCACTGTTTTTTGCTGAGATTTGTTACTTTCTTCTAAAGATAAAGCTAATATCATCTGTCTTGCATTTTGGTATGTTGCTTCATCAAATCCTACTAGTTTCTCACATTGGACAAACTGAAGAGGAAACATCTTTTTCATATTTTCAACATACTGATCTTCCAAAATGAGAAATCTCTTAACGAGGGGGTTATTAGAAAGCCAGAGTTGAATTTCCTTTGTTCGGCAGCTGATAAAACCAAATTCTTCAGTTTTGCCTAAATAATAACTACCTAGCCCCCATAAATCTAAAAGATTTTTAAGATGTAGATCATTCCTTCCTTTTCGCCAACTTGAGCTCACCACAATACGTGCATTAAATTCTTTGCACAGCAAGAAAATCCGTTGCATGTGATGCGGATCCCAGCAAGCAGTTTTTAGAAATTCATATTGATTAAGAAAATCATAATTTTCATTTAACAAATCCCAATATTGGGCTATCACCAAAGAAAGCTCGTAGAATTTATCAAGCGCAGTTAATCGCTTATGTTCTTGAACGAGAGGATCAACCCAGCAAACCCCATCAACATCAAGGAAAATAATCAGTTGATCTTTTCCAAGTAATTCATCATTGGGTGTTGAGGTTACAACTTGACTTGCAGTTTTGAATTTTGCCTCTAAATTTTTCAGTAGCGCTAAAAAGTCTTCCTCAGTGCTCTCTGTGCCTTTAAACCGAACGGCGCTATCATCATTAACAGACAACCTAAGGATGGGATTAGATAGTAAAGCATCAACTTCACTCGCCTTAGCATCTTTGCTTTTGCTAGGACCTTCAAGCATGCGATACCCCCTGGTAAAAGGAGCCGATAATAACATGTTAATTTGAATAGCTCAATTCACATGATAAAGGTATTTGCGAACTTGTAAGGTACGATAAAGCAGCGTTGTATAGATTATTTTTATAGTTCTATCAAAGTTTTACCAACCGCCGCCGCCGCCGCCACCGCCGCCGCCGCCAGAGGAACCACCACCACCACTGCCACTACTTGATCCTGGTGCACTGGAGGATGAGCTGATAGCGCCACTTAAACTGGAGCCTAATGATTGCGCAATGCTTGCGCCGCTAAGCATCATCGTGCCGGTGCCTACGTACCAGGCA
>JBFXKR010000236.1:0-3963 GCA_050173595.1 Candidatus Berkiella sp. | reverse complement strand
CAAATTCAGGTGAATCAGAAGGTGCTGCTAAGTAGGTTTCTGGTGTAAAAGAAGTCTCTTCGTCTTCGTTAATGATAGGATCAAATGTTTCATCATGCGCATTTAATCGTGATTCCATCTCAAGCACATCTTTGGGGCTCACCCCTAAATCTTGTGCAACAGCGTTCACTTCTTCTTGAGAAAACCAGCCTAAGCGTTTTTTGGCTTGGCGCAAATTAAAAAATAATTTACGTTGTGCTTTAGTGGTAGCCACTTTCACAATACGCCAGTTACGAATAACAAATTCATGGATTTCAGATTTTATCCAATGTACCGCAAAAGACACTAAGCGCACCTTTAAGTTAGGATCAAAGCGCTTGACGGCTTTCATCAGACCAATGGTGCCTTCTTGAATTAAATCATTCATTTGTAAGCCATAGCCGCTATATTGCTTTGCTATACGAACCACATAACGAATATGGGATAAAACCAGTTGCTGAGCAGCAAGCAGATCGCCTTGCTCTTGATAACGCGTGGCCAGGGCTTGTTCTTCTTCTTGGCTAAGCAAAGGAATAGCATTTACCTTTTGCAGGTAAGACTGCATGCCATCAGCGCTCACGCTGGACAGTGTCAATTTAGCTACTTGTAATTCTTTACTCATCTTTATTCCCCATGGGCTTCTGATCTAGTCTAGCACTCTCGTTGGGCAAGTGCTAGCATCTTTGCATAAAATCAAATAATTTCAACAGCTTAACAAAAATATAATCGTGCAATTTCACATCTAATACAGAGCCAATCCATCTAACATTATATAAAGTCTACCTGCCTCACCCCAAGCCGCCTTATCGGGTAACCTTTTCGTTGGTCGAAAACCGACAAAGTAGGCAAAAATCACCCTTGTTGCTTATACTTAAATTTAAGGTAACTAACATATCTTCTGCTTAAGCAAAGGAGCAGGCCTGTGACTTATTTTATTGTTGAAGCCCCTTATGATAAGTGCTTTGAGCTGTTTTTTGACAACGATTTGGGCTACCCCAATTTTTATCGCTTAAGCGAGCTTTTATCCTCTGATGAGGCCTATCAGAACTTGACCTTGTTGGCACCCTATCCTTCCAAAGAGGCGCCTATCTTAGAAAAAATCGCAGCGCGGGTAACAGGGCTTGGTATGAAGCACTTCCCCTTTGGAGATAATGTGGATACTGCTTTTTTATTTAACACTGAGGGGCAGCTGCAAATCAGCGAACCCTTTAAACAAGCATTAAATTTAGCGGTAAACCAGTTTCTGAAACATTAAAAAGGCAGTTTTGAACTGCCTTTTTTTCTATTCGCCGCTGCTTGATAAGCTTCGAGAACGTCTTAGTAGTGGCGCTGGCGCTGCCAAAACGACTTCTGCTTCTGAGTCACTACTATCATCATCGTCGTTTTGTCGTGGCAAAGGGTGAGCATCACCTTCTTGTTGCAAACCTAAACCCGCAGGTGCTTGTGGGGGCTGCTGGCCATTAACATGCTGACATTGACCACCGTTTCCGTTTATCACCGTCACTTGCTGTTGTGGCGCTACATGGTTGCCATTAGCAGGTGAAACTGGGACCGCAGTTTGAGTTGCTAAAGGAGCTTGATTGCCTTTATGCACAACAACGTGATTGTTTTGTTGCACACCACGGCCTTGGCCTTTTAAGACAGCTAAACGCATTTTTTCAAAACCTAACTGTGCAATTACTTTTGCTAATTTTACGCTTAAATAACCACCCGCAGCCACTTCAGCATAGTAAATAGCATGCGCAGGTAAACCCGTTTTGGATTCTATAGCTTGCGCTAATGCCCACATACCATGGTTAATAAGATTAACCCCTTGTGTTGGATAGTAAATTGCGCCATTTTTTGCGCTATCCCACCAAGAACTCAGCGCACCGCCTACGGTTGATTTAATTGATGTTAACAAGGGTGATGTGTCAACAACATGATTGCCAAAATTGGCAGCATCGCTTGCACACTGTTGAAATGCAGCAGAGCTTCTTAAACACTCAGGAGCGCGCCAGATGCCATCCAGCATGGTACTTGCAAGCTGATAATTTTGTGCACACCAAGTCGCCCAAGCTTTGCCTGAATCATAGTAAGTTTCAGCAATGGTGTTTGCTTGGAGCGCTGGTTTCGAAGTTAGAGCCCAATTAATAAAACTGCGAACACCATACGCTGGGCTAGCTAATATTGTTTCAAAGGTGAGATCTCTTGCGGAAAAGTTGATATCTCCTTTATCCCAAACCGCATAAAATTTTGGTAATAGTTTCTCAAAAAAGGGACGCATAAATGAAGTGGCATTTAATCGTAAATCATCCCATTTTTGTTCGGCCCATAGTTTATGCACGGCATAGGAAGCACCCATGGGTGCTCCTACCCACTTTGCGGCTGATTTCACTTTACTCCATCCCCAAGATAACCAGCCTTCGTTTTGCGCAGGTGCAGGCGCATGTACAGGTTGTGGGGCACGATTGGCAAAGACAAACTTGGCTAAATTATAGGTAAATTTCATCGCAATAGGCGCCAGTGGCAATAAGACATGCGCGGCTACTTCAATACCACTCCAGCTTGCGTGCGCAGCGTTAAACGCTGCATTTTCTGTACTACTAAAAATAAGAGGGTTAAAATTACTCATCATTTCGCCCATATAATTGTGTTAGTTGGTTAGATTTCGCCAACTGTAACCAACCCCCCAAAGACATTCAACAAAAAAAACTTTTTTGCGATAAAGGCGCCAAAAAATGGGATAAATGGCACAAATGCGTGATCAGAACGATTGCGTAAATAAAAAGCTATCGACAAAGGGAGCGCTTTTAGCGATGGCTAACCTTGAACAAGTTTTTTAAGCAAACACAAAAAAGAAGCGGCCCATTATTTTGGCAAGTTAAACAGACATTTTCAGTTTAGGACGCTTTTTTGTTTTCACTCTTAAGCGCTTTAAATTGAAAGGGATCCATAACATATTTTCAAAGAATTGATATTTAGCGTCTTGATACTCTTCTAAACCCAGCGCTAATTTTCGCTCACCGGATACACTCACATAAGTGTATGTACCTAAGAGCTTATCCCACCAACTGAAGATAAACCCGTAATTACTATTGGTTTCAGGCAAATAGCATGAATGATGCATACGATGCATGCCCGGAGATATAAAGCATCGGCGTATCTTGACATCGGTTTTGTGTTTAAACTGAATATTAATATGAGCAAACATAGTAAATAAATTTAAAGACACTTCAAAAATCAATACGCATAGGGGAAGTGCGCCCAAAAACGCAATACCTGTCATCTTTGCTGCAGTTGTTATTATTTCCTCTATTGGATGAAATCGAAGGCCGGTGCTTGCGTCTAGCTCTTTGTCCATGTGATGAACTCGGTGAACACGCCACAACCACTGATATTTATGATACATACGATGCAAAAGATACATCACCAAATCTAAACCGATAATTCCCAAAATAATGCGCGCAGCATAGGGCCAATGCGGTTGATGTAATATGCCCATTTCTTTTTGTTCAAGATGTACTGCAAGTGCCACCGTGAAAAATGGAAATATCAATCGAATGCACATTTTTGATAAAACACTCAAAGAAAGATGGCGGGCTATTCGAATGCGCCTTGATATAATCCAAGGGCGCCAAGTGTAAAATGTTTCCAACATAGATAATGCACTAAAAGCCAGCACAAAGCAGACTATGCGACACCATACCTGGTATTGTAGTAACCATTGTTCCATACAGGTTTGCTCATCTATTAAAAGTATTTTTGCTGTTTTTATTATAGGGGATTTTACTGATTTTATCTTTCTAATACTTTTTTGGGTAGTTAAATAATCAATACTCCGATTATCTAATGGCTATCTCATTTTTGCGGGCTTGTTCTACACTAAAAAGACCCCTATGACCTTGGTGTTTTCATGTCACAATTTAAATATGTCTTTTTAAGTGGCGTTTTAATAAGCGCATT
>JBFXKR010000235.1:0-3969 GCA_050173595.1 Candidatus Berkiella sp. | reverse complement strand
TAAAGCCATCATGGAATGTTGTTTAAATGAAAAGCGAAAGCGCTCTTGCTTAAGCAGCATGATGAGACCAATGATAGCTGAGGCGATACTAAAGCGGTAAATTAATGAGATCTCGATGGGTACCACGCCTACTTGGCTTTTAATGGCAAACCAAGTAAGACCCCACAGCAAAATAATGGAAAAATATAGAACTGGACTCATGGATATAAATTAGACTTATTTTTTCTATAGGATAAGTGTTTTTAAAGTTGAAGTCTACAGTCGCAATTGGGCTTTAGGCTAAGACTTGCTCAGGCTGTTGTAAAGGAATTTGATCATTTGCAACCACAAGGGGCGTTACCGTATTAACGTCTGAAACGGTAGGCGGTGTTTGAAGTATTTCGTTTAAACTCAAGGTGTTGTTAGTATGTATGCTTAATCCGGCATCCGCAGCCAGATGAGCGTTGCCATCTTGAGTTTGATAAAGTGTTAAACCACTGATCACATTACCTTCATCCATTAGATTAATTTTTTGGCTATCCAGCGAAATAGATACAATACCTAATTGTGATAGTGAGGAATAGCTACCATCACTTTGAATAACGCCAAACTGTAGGTAGTCTTTGTCTTGTGCATCGAGCATTTGGTTTTGATTTGAATCAAAAGCAACTAAACCTTCAAGATCAGATTGAGCCCCTTTGACATAAGAAATAAATGAGATTTGATTTAAGTTTGATAATTGCTGTGAGTTATCATAGTCATACATTAAAATGCCGTTTCCTTCACCTATCCAACCAATAGTTGCACTGTTTTGACTGTTTGTTAATTGTCCTAAAGTAATATTTGAATCTTTAGCTGCAACCAAATTGAAGCCAACATCGTCAAGATCCAAAACGACAGGTGTAATAAGTGGTGTAACCGTAGCTGTTGCTTTTGCACCATTTCCATGTCCATCGCCCACAATGAAATCAAAACTGACAACATCAGGGAAAGCTGAGGGATTATTCACATCAATAACATTGCTTTGGAATGTGAACATACCATTTTCTTGAACCACAATATGCGTACTGGCACCTACTAGCAGTAAAGTAGATGTAAAGTTAATTGGGTTTTGAACATCAATTGGGATATAAAGTCCATTAAGTCCTAAGTCAGGGTCAAATACATCTAAAATTGAAAGCGTAGCGCCTTTACCGGCAGCATCTCCTGCTAACAAAGAGCCATTTATGCCAAAAGATAAAGCATTGTTTGAACTATCATACAGCACAGGCGCATAATAAGACTGATCTTGGATTTGGGAGATATAAGCATGACCAATGCCAACCAATCCACCCTTTAATGCGCTCACGAAGAAGGTAAATTCATCTGCAAACGGAGTATTCGTTTGAGCATTATAAATAAATTGCCCATCTGTGGAAGAAACTTTAAGTTGTCCATGTGGGAGCTGCACAATATTATCACGTCCAAAATTATTATTTTGCTCAATGCCTGAGATAAACCCTGCGAAAGAAAGATTTTGAAGAAGACGGTTAAGGTTGCCAAAAGTAAAAAGCGTGCCTAATTCAATTTCAGGTGGATCTTTTAATGCGCTTTGCGATGAGGGAACGGTTAAAGTTTCATTAACATTCATGATATAAAATTGATCAGCAATATGAAAGCTTTGTGAAGTGTTGCTTTCACTTGACTGTGTGTTTGTGACAAATTGTGTTTGCTCACGATATAGTCCCAAAGAAGAGCCATTTGAGCCATAACCATTTGAAGTGTTCAAATTGTTCTCACTAGATTGTACGCTGGCGTTACTATCTTGATGATTATTGCTACTTACATTCTCTTGACCCTCATCTACTGGGGTATTTAATAACTCATCATAGGAAACATTTAAAAAATCAGGTCCTTCATCTTGGTTTTGCAAAAAACTTTCTAGTTTTTTTTCAAATTTTTCTATATCTTCCTTAATGTATTCAAATAGTGCCAAGTTAAAAGGCATTGAGATAGCCCCATAAGGGAAAACAATATTTGCTAAGGGAAGATAGATGTCCTGCAAATATGCATCAAAATAAATCTGAAAATAGGAGAAATAATTTATCATGGGGGAAGAAGAATTTTCTTGAGGCGCGATTGAATTTCCTTGATTATCAGGTGGCACATTCAAACTAACGATTTTATCTTCAACAATCGTGCTCATACACCTAACAGTAGTCTATTCAAAAATAACTATTTAATATTTAATCCTATAAATATTATTAGCAAATTACCATTAGACTCTGGTACTAATTGTGCCAATTATTGTGTAATTAAACACATCGTTACCTATCAGTTGAATCATTGTTATCCTTATATAGATATGGTTTAAAAGATGGCACACACGCAATGAAATTATTAACAGTTTTTGGCGCTTTTGCATTAAGCTTCTTAATGGTTTGGATTTGCCCGGGCTGGGCTCAAGAAGACACACGTGCTCAGCAAATTGATAATGCCATCCAATCGCAAAAGCCAAGTGAAGATTATGTAAAGTTGGTCAAAGAGTGGGCAAAGATAACTGATTTTGCACAAAGTGCAGCCAGTGTTGCTGTTGAAAAAATAAGCAAGGATCTTATGAAAGATCCTAAATTTAAAAACCTTGTCACGCCTGCTTTAAAAGCAGATCTTAAGCAGTTTTTCTATGAGCAATTTAGCTCCCCTGAAATGATGATACATTTAGCAGCACTTTATCAAAAGTATTTCACCCTTGAAGAGATGATGGCATTGATTAATTTCTATAACACGCCTTTGGGACAAAAAGTGGTGCAGTCAAATGAAGCGTTGGTACTTCAAAGTCAACAAATGGCCAGTGATTTGCTTAAAAAGCATGAACAAGAATATATGAAAATTATTGCTAAATATATTGTTAATAAAAAATGAACCAGTTAAGGGAGCAGTGTCTTGAAGTCGTTTTTATGAGGATGATAATTCTGTATGACCGTTTTAGCACCCCAGTTTTTTAATTGTTCAGCTGTATAATTACTAGCAATACCGATAAAGTTCCATGCTAAAGTTCTTGATGCTTGAATATCCCAAGGTCCATCACCCACATAGGTAATTGTGCGAAAATCAGTAACTTGATAAGTCTTATGTGCTTTTTGCTTTGCCGCTTTCATAATGTCAATACGAGTCATACTATCACTACAGCTAGAAAGTGGTAAATGAGAAAGTAATAAATTGGCATGCTTTAGTTTTAATGCAGCAGAACGATAGTAAGAGCCCGTTGCAATAGCCAGACAAAGGTTCTTTTCTTGATGTAATTGTTCAAATAATTCATGTACGCCAAAGATTGGCTCGGGTGGATTTAAACGTAGTGATTGATCAAAAAGTGTTAAGAATGCTTCTTCAATGGCAAGTTGCTCTTTATCTGTTGCATTGCGTCCTAATTGACGATAAATGCATTCTTGAGCAATCCCGGTATCGGTAACATGCTCATAAGAGGTGAGATCGGTATTGATAGCGCTATCTCCCATTACTTGGTTAAAAGCATTTATGAAACAGCTCACTTCTTGTTCATGAGAATGAATTAAAGTGCCATCGATATCAAATACAACTAAATCCATAAAGCGCTCTTTACAAAAGATCAGCAATAAAGTTATTATACAGCAACTCTCGGGGTGCTAAAAGCTGAGATGGTGATTATCACTGAACCCGTTGAACCTGCACTGATTAATATCTGCGGAGGGAAGAGACTATGCTCAATCACGCATGTCTATTTATATTCTTAAATGTTGTCCATTTAATTAAATCGCTTATTCAAAATAATACAAGCTAAACCCATTGTTTCATGGGAAATTTCTATTTGGCTTTGCTTAGTATTAATTTGAGGGGTTGGCATCATGAATGCGACAATCGACTATGCTCCTATTTTTTCTGATTTGATCAATGAGTCTATTTCTAAGATCTATATTCGTGATTCCAAGCATTTTTTACATATGAAAGTACCGATGCAAGAAGTTAGATTAACCA
>JBFXKR010000234.1:0-4007 GCA_050173595.1 Candidatus Berkiella sp. | reverse complement strand
ACTTATTTTATTCCTCTTTTTGTCATAGGATTTATTGTTAAACTAGAACATGATGGTGTTGTTGTAACACTAGTCAAAGACTATGCGCTCATTTTCTCGATGATTGCAATTGCCCAATTTAGTTATATCTTACTGATTTATTTTATCAGTAGCACTAACATTAGCGCACTACAATCCATTAAAAACATGCTGCCTGCTGCCATTACTGGCTTTAGCACCATGTCTAGCGCCGCTGCGATGCCATTAACCATTATTGGCACGCAAAAAAATGCCAGCAATCCTGATCTGGCACGTTCAGTCATTCCTGCAACGGTTAATGTCCATCTGATCGGGGATTGCTTTGCCATTCCCATTTTAGCCTATGCCATATTAAAGAGCTTTGAAATCCCAGAGCCTATGCTGCTCAGTTATCTCGTTTTCTCATTTTACTTCGTACTCGCTAAATTCTCCGTAGCGGCAGTTCCTGGCGGTGGTATTATTGTGATGTTACCTATTCTAGAAAGTTATTTAGGGTTTAATCCTCAGATGCTCTCGCTAATCACAGCTTTATATATTTTATTTGATCCTGTTATTACCTGCGCCAATGTGCTTGGAAATGGCGCATTTGCGCTTGTCATCGATAAAATCAAAGATGGCGTGTTTAAATCTAAAGATGCCAATTTTCAAAGTGAAGTCAGTGATATTTAAGTACTAGCATAGCTGGTAATCATTACAGGATCTTAAGAGATTTTCAAAGTTATCTTACATCCTGTAATGATCCCTTCTAATATTAAATAAGGCCCCTTAAGATCATCATGAAGTTATGGAAAACGCTGCTGGAAAAATATCACGTCCTTTGCTGCTGTTTGTCATTTTCGGTATGCTCCTGGCTGGGAGCATTTATTATTTTTATGAAGAAAAGTTAAATTCTAACAAAATTATCTTGCATGGAAATGTTGATATCAGACAAGTTGAATTAGGCTTTAGAATCAGCGGTCGATTAGAAACCATGCACTTTGAAGAAGGGGATCTTGTAAAAAAAGGGGATATTTTAGCAACCGTAGATAAAGCGCCGTACAGACATGATGTTGACAATCTTAAAGCACAAGTATTAGCAGCCGCAGCTAATTTGAGCAAACTAAATACTGGCAATCGCCCACAAGAAATTCAAGAGGCTATTGCGCTGGTAAATCAACAACAAGCCACCTATGAAAATACCGAAAAAATATTTAACCGTAAAAAAGATTTACTGCAAAAAAATTATGCCTCAAAACAAGAATATGATGACGCTTTTGCCGCACAAAAAGAAGCAAGAGCAAAATTAAAAACAGCTCAAGAAGCGCTGAAATTGATAAAAGAAGGATTTCGCGTAGAAGACATCGAAGCTGCAAACGCACAATTAGATGCAATCAAAGCGCAACTTGCTATCGCAGAAATTAAACTTCACGACACAGATTTAGTCGCACCCAATGATGGGGTAATTTTAACTCGAATTCAAGAACCTGGTGCTATTCTCTCTATCGGTAGTCCGGTATATTCGCTTTCTTTAATTAATCCCGTATGGGTAAGAGCTTATGTTTCTGAAACGAATCTAGGACGTATCAAACCAGGAATGAAAGCGCTTGTTTATACTGATTCTGAGCCAGACAAGCCTTATCAAGGGCATATCGGATTTATCTCTCCTGTTGCCGAGTTTACTCCTAAGAATATCGAAACTAAGGAATTACGTACTGATTTGGTATATCGGTTAAGAATTATCGTAAATGACAAAGATGGCTTCCTAAAACAAGGCATGCCTGTAACCGCGATTATTCAATCACAAAAAGCCAACACAGATCTTTCTTCCCCAAAAGAGCCTACTTTAAAACAGATCCCAAAACATGACTAGCGTTGAAGCCATTAAAATAGAAAGTGTCAGCAAACTGTTTAGCAATCCTGATACGTTAGCATTAGATAATATCTCGGCTTCTTTTAAAAAAGGAACCATCAGTGGTTTGGTAGGTCCTGATGGGGCTGGTAAAACAACATTGATTCGGCTTATTACCGGTTTAATGAAGCCAACATCAGGCACTATCACACTTGAGAACAATGAAACCAAATCAGAAATGATCGGCTATATGCCTCAAAAATTTGGGCTCTATGAAGATTTGACTGTACTAGAAAATCTTGAGCTTTATGCCAGATTGCATCTACTCACACTACAAGAGCAAAAAGAAATATTTGAAAAAATGCTCAATTTCACCTCACTTAAAGAGTTTACCAACCGTTTGGCAGGTAGGCTATCTGGTGGCATGAAACAAAAGCTTGGCCTTGCTTGCGCCTTGCTTTGCCAACCAAGAATTTTACTGTTAGATGAGCCTAGTGTTGGGGTTGATCCTATTTCAAGACGAGAGCTCTGGCAAATGGTACAATCATTAAGTCATGAGGGCATGGCTGTTGTATGGTCAACTTCTTATTTAGATGAAGCTCAAAAATGTGAAGAAGTAATTTTACTTAACGAAGGAAAAATTTTATTTTCCGGAATTCCAGAAACACTCTCAGAAACTGTTGCTGGACGTGTCTTTGTTCTGCAAACACAGCAGCATGCACTACGACAGACTCTACAAAAACTGCTAGTGAGAGATGATGTCGTAGACGGTGTCATACAAGGGAAAAACCTAAGGGTATTGTTTTCAACAAAAAATGTCCCTGACAATCTAAATATGAAACCAACATCACCACGTTTTGAAGATGCCTTTATTGATATCCTAAAAGGGAAATTTAGCAGAAGCTCTATTTTGGCAGCTCATATAACAGAAAAATCTAACCAACATGAAACCATCATTCAAGCGGATAATTTAACAAAAAAATTTGGTGATTTTTATGCTGCCAACAACATCTCATTCTCGATTAAGCGAGGAGAAATATTTGGCCTATTAGGCCCAAACGGTGCTGGCAAATCCACAACGTTTAAAATGCTTTGCGGTTTATTGCAACCCACCAATGGAAATGCGTTGGTGTCTGGTTTAGATCTTAAAACTGCAGGATCACAAGCTCGAACCAAAATCGGTTATATGGCGCAAAAATTTTCTCTATATGGTGACTTGAGCGTCCTTGACAATTTGCAGTTCTTTTCTGGTGTTTATGGATTAATTGGCAAGAAGCGTGATGAAGCTGTTGAACAAATGATCTCTATCTTTGAGCTAAAAAAATACTTAAAAGTAAAGTCTGGCACCTTGCCACTTGGCTATAAGCAACGCTTAGCGCTATCTTGCGCCCTGATGCATGAACCCGATGTCTTGTTTTTAGATGAGCCTACTTCTGGCGTAGATCCTTTAACGCGACGAGAGTTTTGGACCCATATCAATGGGATGGTACAAAAAGGCGTCACCATCATGATTACCACACACTTTATGGATGAAGCCGAATATTGCGATAGAATTGCGTTAATTTATAGAGGGAAAAATATAGCCACACATACGCCAGATGGTTTAAAAGCAATGGTGCAATCTGAAGAGCTACCTGATCCAACGTTAGAAGATGCATTTATTGAACTCATTAAAAAATCTGATGCTAAGCTAAACGCGCAGGGGGTGTCATGATTTGCTTGCGCAGACTTTATGCCTACATTTATAAAGAGTCATTACAAGCATTAAGAGATCCTAGCACGCTGATTGTTGCTGTCATTTTGCCAGCAATGATGATGTTTTTATTTGCATATGGCGTTTCTTTAGATACCGATAATATTCGAGTTGGACTGGTATTAGAGGACACCTCACCCACAGCGCGAAGTTTAGCCAAAGCATTTGAAAGCACTAAATATTTTCATGTCATCGCAGATACAAACCGCGAAAAGTTAACCGATGATTTAGCAGCAGGCAATATCAGAGGACTGATTGTTATTCCACAAGATTTCTCAGTAAAGTTTCTTAAAAATCAATCTTCTCCCATACAAGTTATTGCCGATGGCAGCGAAACCAACACAGCCAGCTTTGTACAAAATTATGCAAATGGCGTGGTACAAAATTGGCTATCTTCTCTTGCACAAC
>JBFXKR010000233.1:0-4010 GCA_050173595.1 Candidatus Berkiella sp. | reverse complement strand
GTTATCAAAACTCGCGGCGTTATCTAACCATCCATGTAAAGCCAAGGTGGGGATATTGCTATCATCATGCCATACTTTGGCTGCAATCTCTAAGTCTCTTACCTTCAGTTTAATTTCATTAGCCATTTTAGACCTATTTTTCCAATGCCTTAAACCATTGTGGCATAATTGTTGGCGCTTGAATGCGAATTTTTTTAAAGCGGCTTTGTGTGCCTTGTGCTATGCTCACGCATTTTTTGGCAACACCAAATTCTGTTGCCAACCATTTAAGCAAGTACAGGTTGGCTTTGTTATCAACGGCAAGTGCCGTGATCTGTATTTTAATATGCGATTGATACAACCCAACAACCTGTGTTTTTTTGGCATTAGGTTGCACGATGATCGCAAGTTCAAGATCATGATTATGCCAACGTATGGTCAAGAGCGGATCCCAAATTGAAATCCAGTTTGCGTTAAGGGATCTGCCACTAAAATTTTTAGCAATTGCAATACAATCATCACTGGAATGGGGCTGATATCAAAGCCAGCAATAGGTGGTATTACCTTTCTAACAGGTTTCATGAGTGGCTCTGTGAGGCGATATAAAATGGGTGCAATTGGGGAATGTGTTAACGGTGCAACCCAGCTTAGTATCACGCTTAACAAGATTGAATAAAAAAAGAGATTAATGGTTAAATTGAATATTTCACCCAAAGACCAAATAGCAACGCCAGTCATAGATGGAAATTTATGTAAACTGATATACATTACTAAACATACTTTTAAAGATGTAAATGCAATGATGGCAATCAAGGTAGCAAAATCGATTCCCCACAAACCAGGTATGACTTTGCGCAGTGGTACAACGACAGGGCTTGAAGCTTTCACCACAAATTGCGTGAAGGGATTGTAATAATCAACCCGAAGATATTGCAGCACAAATCGTAGGAGTAAAATCAGCAAAAAGATGTCAAATAAGCTTTGAACTAAAAATGCACTTGCATTCTGTAATGGTGCCATAAGAAGCTATTACCTCAATCATATTCTTGGCTTAACGCTTTGCCGCGTTTTGTCGCCGCCTGTAGGGTTTTTGTTATCAAGTCTTGTAGTTTACCATCTTTTAATGCTGCGATCCCCGCTTCTGTTGTGCCACCTTTAGAGGTGACTTGGGCGCGTAAAGTGGCAATCTCTTCTTTTGATAGCTGTGCCATTTTAGCGCTACCAACAGCCGTTTGCAAAGTAAGTTTGCTTGCAACCTCGTGTGATAAACCCAGTGTGGTTGCACTATTAATCAATGTCTCCATTAAATAATAGAAATAGGCAGGACCTGAGCCAGATAAAGCCGTAACGACATCCATCAGGGATTCATCCTTTATCCAAACAGTTTCACCCACTGCGCCAAGCAGATCTTGTGCTTGTTGCTTTTTGCTAGCACCAACATTAGGGGTAGCATATAAGCCAGTTATGCCAGCACCTACCAGAGCAGGTGTATTTGGCATGGCGCGTACCAATTCGCAATGAGGATTGGCTAGCCACTTTATAATCTGTGTGGTGGTGATCCCTGCGGCAATACTGATCACCAATGTTTTGGTCGCATCAAATTGTTTGTTTATATCTTGCAGCAATGCTTTAAATTGCTGTGGTTTGACTGCTAACACCAAAATATCGACTTTAGAAACAATTTCATGGGTTGAGTTAAATGTAGATACGCCCCATTTATCATTAAGCAATTTGAGCGTACTGGGGTTGTTATCCGCTACTAAGAGATCATTTGCTTTTACTTGTTGTTGTAACAGCCCACCAACTAAACTACTTCCCATATGGCCGCCACCAATTATTCCGATTTTGCCAAAGTGTGTCATATGCTGTGTAAACCTTATTTATCTATTCTTGGGCCAAATAATGCTGTGCCGACTCTGACGATGGTTGCACCTTTCGCAATGGCTGCTTCTATTGAATCAGACATGCCCATCGATAGCGTGTCTAAGGCATTTTTATCATTCAGCGAATCCATTAACGATTTGAGTTGATCATAATAAAAACATTGTTGTTTAAAATCATTGCTAATTGGCGCTATGGTCATTAAACCACGCAGCTTAAGTTGTGGTAAATCTTTAATCGCTTGAATCAATGACGGTACTTCACTGATAGCAATACCTGATCGGTTAGGATCAGCATCTAACTTGACTTGTATACAGATGTTCAAAGGTCCAAGTTCATGAGATCGCTGTTTAGAAAGTAGCTGTGCTTCTTTAAGGCGGCATACGGTATGTACCCAGCTGAAATATTGTGCAATTAAAGGAGCCTTTTTTGACTGAATTGGGCCTATAAAATGCCAGCTTAATTGTTGATGAGACAATGCCGATATCTTGATGAGGGCTTCTTGTAAATAATTTTCTCCAAAGTCTTGCTGCCCTGCACAAGCTAGGGTTTCGATCAGTGAGGCGCTTTGCGATTTGCTCACAGCCAACAAAGAGACACTGTTAGGTGCTCTATGGTAAGTTTGTTCAAGTGTGCGAATACGATTGAGGAGCACTTGAAGATTGGTTGCAACATCAGTCATTAACAGCCCTCATTGTTGAAGTTTGGCAATTGTTAATATGTAAAGGACAAAGCATGGATATCACAGAATTATTAACCTTTAGTGTACAGAATAATGCTTCAGATTTACATCTTTCTGCAGGTTTACCCCCAATGATACGGGTAGATGGCGATATTCGGCGTGTGAATGTACCAGCGCTTGATCACAAAGGTGTGCATGATCTTATCTACGATATCATGAGTGATAAACAGCGTCGTGATTTTGAAGAATTTTTAGAAACCGATTTTTCATTTGAAGTGCCAGGTGTTGCTCGTTTTCGTGTGAATGCCTTTAATCAAAACAGAGGCGCAGGTGCGGTATTACGAACTATTCCTTCTAAAGTGTTAACCTTTGAAGAATTGGCTTTACCCAAAATTTTTGCAGATATTGCGGATTATCCGCGCGGTATTGTGTTGGTAACAGGCCCAACCGGCTCAGGTAAAAGTACCACGCTGGCATCCATGATAGATTATGTGAACAGTCAGCGATATGCGCATATTCTTACCATTGAAGATCCGATAGAATTTATTCACCAAAGTAAAAAATCACTTGTTAACCAACGCGAAGTACATACCAATACACATGGTTTTAATGAAGCGTTGCGCTCAGCATTGCGTGAAGATCCAGATGTTATTCTAGTGGGTGAAATGCGCGATCTTGAAACTATCCGTTTAGCATTGACAGCAGCTGAAACAGGGCACTTAGTTTTTGCTACCTTGCATACCTCCTCTGCTGCGAAAACTATCGATCGTATTGTCGACGTGTTTCCTGCAGGTGAAAAAGAAATGGTGCGCTCGATGTTATCTGAATCTTTGCGGGCTGTGATTTCACAAGCGCTATTAAAGAAAGTTGGTGGTGGACGTTTAGCAGCGCATGAAATTATGATTTGTAACCCCGCTATTCGAAACCTAATTCGTGAAAACAAAGTGGCTCAAATGTATTCAAGTATTCAAACGGGCCAAGCGGCAGGCATGCAAACTTTAGATCAATGCTTAAAAACGCTAGTTGAATCAGGAAAGGTGACACGTGTTGATGCAAGGGAAAAGGCCATGAACAAAGATTTGTTTATTTAACCAAAGAGAAATCATGATGGATATGCTTCCTTTTTTTGAGAAAATGATTCAAAACAATGCCTCAGACATGTTCCTGACAGTTGGCATGCCGCCTTGTGTAAGAGTGCATGGCGATATGCTGGCACTTTCTGATAGCGCTTTTTCTGAGAAAGATGTGAGCAAAGCGATTTTAGGATTAATGACCGATGCGCAAAGAGATGAATTTTTATCAACAAATGAATGTAATTTTGCTATTGATATAATTGAGTTAGGGCGGTTTCGCGTAAGTGCGTTTATACAACGCAATCAAAAAGGGTGCGTGATACGTCATATTCAATCTCAGATCCCATCGATAGATGATTTAAATTTACCGCCCGTTGTTAAAGCCTTAACAATGA
>JBFXKR010000232.1:0-4017 GCA_050173595.1 Candidatus Berkiella sp. | reverse complement strand
TAATGGCTCAGAAGATGTCTTAAGAATGTTTATTCAAGCGTTTGGTTGGGATAAACATGAAATTCTTATTCCAGAGTTTGCCTTTGTTGCGTATAAAATTTTAGCGCAAGGGCTTGGAATAAAAATAAAAGAAGTGCCAGCAAAGCACTATGGACTTGATTTAGATGCCATGTTTCAGGCGCTTAGCGCTAAAACAAGGATGATTATTTTTGCCAATCCCAATAATCCAACGGGAACCTATGTGAATCATCAATCCTTTGTGGCATTTATGAATAAATTGCCTCAACAAGTGTTGGTCATTTGCGATGAAGCCTATTATGAATATGTTTTACAAAAAGATTATCCCAATGCCATCGCTTTACAAAACCAATATCCAAATCTTATTGTGACACGCACTTTTTCTAAAGTTTATGGCTTAGCAGGTTTACGTGTTGGTTATGGCATTGCTGATGAAAAAATAATCGATTTAGTGAATCGCCTTCGTCAGCCATTTAATGTGAATCACTTGGCGCAAATAGCAGCAAAGCTTGCCTTGCAAGATCAAGAATTTGTGAAAAAGAGTATTTTAACCAATGAACAAGGCAAAAAGCAGCTCATTGAAGGATTGAACAAATTGGGTTTACGTTTTATTCAAGGGGAGGGTAATTTTGTTTGCACCCAGATCCCCTTAGCGCATGTGGATGTTTTTCAAGCCATGCTCAAGCAAGGTGTTATCATCAGGCCTTTAGCGCCTTATAAAATGGATAATTTTTATCGAATTACCATTGGTACCTTTGAGCAAAATCAAGCTTGCTTAAAAGCATTGGGAATGATTCTGCATAAGGAAAAAATAATATGAGCGATGATTTAACGCAAAAGCATTGTAAAGCCTGTGAAGGTGGGGTAAAGCCACTTGTGCTAAAAGAGGCAGAATTTTTGTTAAATAAAGTGCCACAGTGGGCCTTAAATACCAATGCCACGGAAATTAGCCGGACCTTCTCATTTAAGAATTACTACCATACCATGGCTTTTGTAAATGCCCTGGCTTACATGGCACATACAGAAAATCACCACCCAGATTTAGAAGTATCCTATAATAAATGCAAAGTGCGTTATTCCACCCATGCTATTGGTGGACTATCAGAGAATGATTTTATCTGTGCAGCTAAGGCAGATGCAATTATTGCTATGGCGCACAAATAAATCTAGATATTTATCCAGGGAGCGGCTATGAAATCAGTTATCAACATCATGGGCATCATCTTAATTGTCGTTGGTATTGTTGCTTTTTCCTATCAGGGGTTTTCTTATAACAAAAAGGAAGAAGTTGCCAAGTTTGGTGATTTGCAAATTACTGCACAAACCAAAGAGCGGGTTTCATTTCCACCTATGTTAGGTGGCATTTGTCTTGTTGGTGGTATTGTTTTATTAATTGTAGGGCAGATCACCAAAAAATAGACGCTAAGATCTCTTGTAAGTAAAGGGAATTTTATGACGATGCCTGATGCACTAAAGCAATTTATTTTCCCAAATCTTATTTTTAAAAGCACAATAAAAACATACTTTAAATATCTATTTTTTATTATGGCTTTTGCTTTCCTTGCCAATTTTATGGTGCAGGCAAATGCTATGCTGCGAAGTGCAAGTGTCACGCCAACCATTGGATTTATATTTACTCCCTTAATCACAACCGTTTCATCTATTCAAGTTTGGATTTTTGCCGTTGCATCGGCTTACGTGCTTGGTGTAATCCATGCTAAAAGTCCCAAGCTAAATGTTTTCTTTCTACTGTGTTTGATTGTTACCATAAGGCTTATCTGGGTGTTTGGTGAACAAGTTATGGATGTGATGAACACCAAGTTTGCAATATATGAAATTAATTTGTTGCAAAAACCTGATAACATAGAAGAAAAATTTAATGCTTATCAATCGTTTCCTCGCGCATATCAAGCCTATATCTTAGAAGCCATAGCCTTAAATCCTTTTACTTCGCAAGAAATATTAGCGAAGATAGCTAAAATCGATGGCGCGATAGTAGAAAGTAAGTTGGATTCACTATTTTATTATCAAGTCGATAATGAAAAGCGAATGTCAGTAAAAACCTTAGTAGCAAGGAACCCTAATACATCTAAGGAAACTTTAGAAGCGCTGAGCGTTGATGTAAACTTAGATGTTCAAAAAGAAGCAAAAGCATCTTTAGCCAAGAAAAGCGCGAAACCTTAGATTTACAAAAATCGACCATCATCCTTTTTAGGCTCAAAAAGAGGCGCATGCATACCCAATGTACGTGCTTGCTCAATGAGTGATATCAGATCGAGCTTTGATAAACCAAATAGCTCTGAAAAATCTTTGATAACAAAATAAAGTGGTTGAAAAATATCTATTCGATAGGGGGTGCGAAAAGCATCTACTGGTTCTAAGGGTTTATGGATAGGTGTTTGGCTATCTAAGCAATATTTAGATTCACCATACGAAGATAAAATACCGCCGCCATAGATTCGCAGTCCTTGAGATGTTTGTATCAAACCAAACTCCACCGTAAACCAGTAAAGCCTTGCTAACATGACACGGTCTTTATGGTTTGCTTTTAATCCGAGTTTGGCATATTCATACATAAAATCGGCATACACAGGCAAGGTGATCAGTGGGCAATGACCAAATATTTCATGGAAAATATCAGGCTCTTGTAGATAATCAAGCTCTTCTTTGGTGCGAATGAAAGTAGCAGCCGGAAACTTCTTATTGGACATTAATTCAAAAAAGGCTTGAAAATCAATTAGAGCCGGCACCGGGGCAACTTCCAAGCCAGAAAGTGCGCGAAGACGTTCATTGACTTCTGGAATTTGAGGAATATGATCAGCCGTTAAGCCTAAAGCCTTAATCCCATCAAGATATTCTTGGCAGGCGCGGTTGGGTAAAAGCTGCATTTGACGATTAAAAAGCTCACCCCATACCGCATTTTCTTGCGGCGTATAAGCAACATACCCTTTTTCGTCTGGCTTTTTGGAGGTGTATTTGCTTTGTTTCATACGAGATTTCTCTAGATACTATATATAGAGTTTAGCAAATCCATCACTGGACTTACAAATACTAACATTACGCGCATTAGCACGGATCATTTTAAGCACATTTTGCAATCATCTTTTTTGCATCATGATAAGTGAAATGCATTCTAGGCGTAGGTTTATCATCGATTGAAACAATGTAACCACCTTCAGTTTTAACGGTATGTTTTACGCTTTGTCTCTTAATGACATAAGTTCTTGAGTTGTTGAATGAAGGCACAGCATTAGAAGTTCTGTTTTTTGTTTTAATTTGTCGCATTAATGCATTAAAGTCTTGATCTTTGTTAAGTAAACTCCGTACATGTTCGGGGATCCTTGCATAAAAATCACAAGCACGCTGAATTTCAAGCTTATCTTTAATGTATCCCCTGTTTTTGCCATGATGCTCAGTGATTATTTTTTTGGCAAGTTGTGCATAAAACTCAATCAAAATTATATTTTTGGCATAAAACATGTTTTTGATGATTTCATCAATTTCAGTGTTACGTATAAATTCAGCAAAATTTTTATATGTTTTTCTTTTGTATTCAATATGATGTTGGAGTAACAGTTCAGATTCGCTAGCATTTGGTCCAGCTCTGACCAGTACAATTAATGGCTCAATCATAGATTTTAAATTCGCAAACGAACAGGTTGGGTGTCTTTGGCCTTTGCAACGAAATTTAGCAATAGGATTTTTAAAATCAATTATTTTTGATAGAGTCCCATGTAAAGCATTGCAATCTGGTAGAAATTCAAGTGCTAAATATTGAAATAAAGCCGGGGTTACTAGCGCTCTATCTTTGATTTTAAAAATTTTAGCCCCAAATCGTTGGTCGCCACCTTCTCCGCGATTAGTATAAATGAGATAATTTCCATAAAGTGCAATGCCAACGCCATGCTTGTACCACCCGGAAATAAGGATAGTTAATTCATCTTTTTGATATCTGTCGAAAAATCGATGGTTCGCATCATCTTGATAAAGATTATGCAG
>JBFXKR010000231.1:0-4049 GCA_050173595.1 Candidatus Berkiella sp. | reverse complement strand
TTTGAGATGTTCTATGTGAACATCCCCTATTATACCTCTTCAATCCACACATCCATTAACGCTGCTTTGCTATATTTATTTCATTCATCTTAACTTTGATTCAACACCATGAAAAATACAGCTTATTTTATTACAGTTATCACCATCGTCCTGAGTTTGTTTGCTTTTGGCAAGTTTGCACAAGCATCCGCCACACCCGCAACGTCAGCCACACCTGCCCCAGCACAAAGCGCATTGCAAACAGCCGTGATTACTTTAAACAACAGAGCACCACAGGATGTTATTAATGCCTTAACACCCTTTCTTGAAAAAGGTGGCCAAATCAAAGCTTTTGAAAACCAACTGATTATTCAATCAACTGCCAGTAATATTGAGGCATTAAAAGCCATTATCGCGAAAATTGATGTTGCCCCAACAAAATTAATGATCACTGTTTCTAATGGTCATGACAAACCCAGTGAAATTACCTCTATCAGTCCAAATGGTACTGTCACATTTGGTGATGAGCCCAATGGACCACATAACCTTGATATAAGCACCACGCGTGAGAGCGATACCCAGGTGAGCTCTGTGCCAGTTGACAGCGGTAATGTCGCTTTTATTAAAACCGGCGTGACCATTCCATTAATTCAAGAACAATATGCAGGCGGTGCCAGCTATCAAAGAGATGCACAAATCTCTGGTCAAGGTGGCTTGGGTGGTTCGTTTAATGGAGAAGATCATGCTAGAGGCGTTGCCGGTGCCGTTGATAACAGCTATGAATATAAAAATTTAGCTAATGGTTTTTATGTCAAACCACAAATTGTCGGTAAAGATGTTAAATTAGAGCTCTCTACCATGAACGACCAACCTACAGGCACCATTGGTGATACCACACAAGCTGCTTACACCACTTTTAAAGCGCAAACGGTGATTACTGTCCCCATGAGTAAATGGACCTATTTGGGTGGTAATGAAAGCCAAGATAGATCTAATTCAACCACAACCTACCATACACGCTCTAGAGACACGAGCCAAAAATCACTTTGGTTGCGAGTGGATCTGGTACCTGAATAAACCGCTTATCACTTAAGTAATACCATTTGTCTGCTTTTAGTTGCTGTATGATCTAGATCATTGAGAATACGCTTTAGGTTATAAATCTTACTTATATATAAAGAGTGTATTCTCATGAGCCAAGTGCCAACAAAGCCATTTGCCGATATACAAAAGCATGACATTGAATTTGTTTCTCATGAAGACTTAAGGCGAAGCGCCATCTCCTTAAACGATATCTTTTTGATCTGTGAAGTCGATGAAGATGAAGATAAAATTGATTTAGCCTTAAAAGAATTTAATCAAAACCAAATCAGTGCAGATGAACTCTTAGACTTAATGCCACCTGCGGCAGATCCCATTTTGCAAAGGCAAGGTCATACTCCCCTTAAAGCTGTGGCTCAAAAACCATTCGAACTGCATTTTGCTGCGCAAAAGGGCGATTTGAATCGCGTCAAAAAATTAGTAGAACTTCATGGTTATGATGTTAATAAAGAAGACATTACCAGCACACGCCCACTCTATGTCGCTGCGCGTTATGGTCATTTAGAGGTCGTAAAATACTTTACAGCAAACGGTGCAGATGTTAACGATGATTGCTTTGACAATGATAGTGCTTTACATGTTGCGCTTGAATTCAAACACTATGCAATTGCACGACATTTAGTTGAACAAGGCGCTAATGTACACTTAATGAATAATGATCTAAATAGCGCAACCAATGTGTTAATTAAACAATATATCAGCATCTTTGAAAAATCCAGCGAAGAAATAAAAGATCCTAAAGTAATTGCACAAATGCTAGAAATTATTGAAACTTTAGATATATTTTCACAACACTGCGGCGATCACTTTCTTTATTCAACCCCAATTGCAGGCGCCGATGTTTCATTTGATCTACCTGTGGGTTATTTCTTAAAAAACTTTGCCTCGCGCGCTCCAACGCTAGAGGTTAGAGATAAACTGATTGCACTTGCAGATGATCTTGCGACATTTGATACCTCTGAACAAACTTTTGATCATGCTAAAAATTTGTTAAACACTTTTCCAAATAACAATTTATATCTACTCGATTTTGAAGGACACAAAACCTATTTCAATGGAACAGGTCACTTTGGACATTCTTCAACAAAATGGGCAAGCACGTCGATTAGTGCCTTTTATGAACACTTACAACAACAGTGTCATGATCCCAAAAAACTCGCCGTGTTTGCTAAACTGGCGCAAACTTTTGAAGCAGCAACAGAGCTTAAATCCAATGGTGAGCTAGCATCTTATGCTCAAAGTGCATTCGAGCGTTATGAATCAGGGGAAACGGTGGTATTAGGCACTGGCTGGAAAACCCATTTCATTGATGTTGTTTTGTCAAAAGATCATGAGCTATTTGTGACAGGTAACTCAGGCTCAAGATGCCAGCATATTCCCCCCGGATTAAATTTTTATCATATGAATGATACCAGCGTTATTGATGCTAAATTTATGCACGATATGACTGTTAATATGAATAGAAACTTCTTTGAACGCGATATTATGTACCAATATGAATTGGTTGAAAAAATAGATGAAAAACTCACCGTATCCCAAAAGTTTCAAAATTGTACTTGGGTAGGACATCAACATGCCATCGAAGCATGTCTTTACATTGAACTTTTAAATCAAGGTGTTGAACAAACAAAAGCCAAAACCCAAGCAGCGCAATACTACCATGAATGGGAAGGATTTCATGGTGTCTTTCAAATTGAATGTTATATGAAAAATAACCCAGGTCTTCCTGTTCAAGCCTTAACAGATATTTTTAAAGATGTCTGTAAAAATATGAACAAAACAAATGAAGCTGCCAAAAAAGCACAAGCTGAAAAATTGTGCGAAGCTTTGACATCTGATCATTATCGCGCTGAGTTTAAAACTTGGTACAATAATGAAATGAAACAGTCTCACGCTAAAGCACAAGAAGTTAAAAAGTTGTTTGAACCCTATCATGTTGTTGAGAAAATATTTGACACACAAGAACAAAAAGAGTTCGCCAAACATGAAAACAAAGATGGATTAGGTGGATTTCTTAAAAAATTATTTGGTGTTGGCAATGACACTGTGAAAACCAAAGGTTTACCATTACAAGCAGATGTTGATGCACACCATGATGATGTTGGCACCGATATGCAAACTGTAGACTTACCGATACAAGTACAACATGATCCGTTAGTTCATACAGATACTAGCGTTTTAAGCTTTTAGAGTGAATTATGTCGATTATCAATAAGATCATTGATAAGTTTTACTTGCAAGAGGCTATTTCAGAAGCTGATTTAGCGCTTATTTTACCTAAAGACGCACAAGTAGTTCTATTAGAATTTGATGATGTTATTTCTGTTGAGGAACTATCACCAACGAGTCATGATTTGCCCACGCGTCATGGATTTTCAATTGCACTTCAAAACACGCACAAACTTAAACAACATGTTACACAACAAAGCCATCAAGAAAAAGAATCGGCCAAAGAAATGAATCACCATGATAGCGCTAGCTTATTTGAAGATTTCACAAAACAATTAAAAACCACTTTAAAACACAGCTTTGAAGTTAGCAAAACAAAAAGTGACTTGCCATTACATCATGTTGTATCAAAACCTGCTCAACCTTACAAAGCATATTCAAATATAAAGGCCCTGCACCCATCTTTATTGAAACATCACTATCAAATTGCTGGACAATTATTAAAAGATGGTTATAGCGATCCTCATGGCTATATTAAACAAAATAGCAAAACATTGTTTAGCATGATGCTGCTTGATTTGACTGAAAATGTTTCAGATTATGTTAAATCGCCCCTTGGCAGCACACTACATAAAATTCAAACGCTGCTTGAAACAATCGAAGTTTTTGCTAAACACTGTGGTGGCGCATGTCTTATTCCAGATCTTGTTCAAATGAATAACACAGAACATACTACTTATTCACCTTTAAGTGTTATGTTAAAAGTGTATGGTTCATTAGCACCCGATCAAAAATTAATG
>JBFXKR010000230.1:0-4052 GCA_050173595.1 Candidatus Berkiella sp. | reverse complement strand
TTTTTTAGTTTATAAACATCAAGTAATTTTAAATGCTAAGGAGTTATAAAATGATTCATTCCAATCAAAATGATGATAGTAAATCACCAAAAAAGCAACCTAAGCTGGTTCACTTTGATATGATTTTAAATACTGAGCATGTTGTTGATACCTTTTATCCAAAAGGAAATAAAAAACCTGGCCAAGAGCTTAACGCACAAACTCGAATCCCCGTTGATATTAAGCAAAAGAAGAAGGTAAAAAAATATTTAGAAAATTATGATGAAAAATACAAAGGTTTTATATTGTCACAATATAGAAACAACCAAGATGGCACTTATGCTATTTCATTTATTGATCCAGAATCAAAAGACCATTTCACGCAAACTTTCATGCAAGAGCGCATTGATGAAATTATAGATGAAATGATAAAAATCAAGGGCTCAAAACCTAAATAGAGCGCCACTAGGTTGGTTTTCTGCTTAATTGTTCATCGTTTAATATCATATTGTGACTGGTGGCAATGGCAATTAATTTATCGTCTTTTGTTTTAGCTTGCGCGTCCATAATTAAAATAGATTTAGACTGTGAAACAACCTCTGCTCTAACAATAATTTGCTCATCTGCTTGATCAAAGGGTCTCATATAGGTTGTATTCAGTGATAGCGTTACAACAGGCCGCTTTGCCACTAAAAACGAAAGGGGTCCAAACACTTCATCAAAGTAAGCACAGATAAAGCCACCTTGAGTGCGTCGAAAAGGATTATTAAAATTGGCGTTGAAGGTAAAACTTGCCGTTAGGCTTTTTTCTTCAATAGAGGTATAAACCGTGCCAAGGGTTTTACCAGAAAGATGTGGCAGCTCAACTAAAAAGCCTTTAGCAGCAAAAGCTGCTTTCATGTTATCTAACAAATGATGAGGTTGTTCGTTGTGTTGCATATGTATTCCCTACATGTAAATGAGCAAATGTCATTTTCATTATTTTCGATTTATGATAGACCGTCTAGCCTTCCTTGTAACCTGCGCCTCATCAAATACAGCCAATGCTTTGTCAATCGTGTAGCGCTCTTTACGATTAACACAGAGCATGCCTTTTAATAGCGAATCCTTTTCAATCAGTGGACGATCTTCTAGCTTAGGTAATTTACCATATCGTAGCTCAAACAGTAAAACACCCATCGCCCAGATATCATTGGCTTTATGTGGTTTACCTAAACTTCTTAAGGCAACAGGCGAGAGCTGGCTTTTCGCAAAACATTCATGTTTATCATCTTTGAAAAAATAGTTATGCTGCGTAGTATCTGACATTTTGTAAAAGCTCAGAATTTCAGGCGAACAATATTCAAAAGAAGCCATGGCTTCTTCATCCGCATTATGGGTTGAGGCATTGCCAAAATCTGTTATTTTGATTTGAAGACCATTTGGCTCTTCATTGAAGACTAATATGTTAGGTGATTTAAGATCTTGATGTACCATATTATTATCATGCATATATTTTAATGCCTGTAATAACTGATGCGTAAGTGTCTTTATTTGCATTGCGCTAAGGTTGTTTTTCTGGATAAATTGTTCCAAATCACTGACAGCTTTTTTAGCATAAACACTTCTTTTTTTGATATTCCCTTTTTGTATGATCGGGCCAAGTTGTGTTTGATTGATATATTTAGAAGTTAATCGTTGTGATTTTTCAACTTCCTCTTCTAAAAGCTGGTTTTTGAGATCTGATTTTATTTTAGTGACAAGATTATAATATTCTTGAAATTCATCAATTTGCCATGCCGGTTTCCCAATTTTAAAACCACCCGTTTCATTGGCAATTTCCATTTTTTTATTATTGGCAAGTTTACTTTTTGTTTCGATAATTAATTTTAAATCTCCATGCTCATCACATAAGACCGTTAAGGTTCTTGGCAATTTTGTATCCTGTTTATCAAGTCGATAGCTTTCATATGGTTTTAGCGCTTTTATGTGTGCAATATGTTTGTCGGTATTTAACTTAGCACGGGTATAGCGTTGTTTTGTCTTGAGGGTAAAATAGTGAAATATTTGTGTTAAATCTTTGCTGGACACTAAATTCTGTAGTGCAGATGGGGGTCTTTGTTCTTGTGTTGCATTTAAACGGCGCAACCATTTGTCATAATGTTTATGAGGGTTTTCAACTTCGGCTTGCTTAGGTTTGCGTTTGTTTGAGGAGGCTGCCAATATCATGATGTTTAATGTCTTTCAGTTAAATAATTGGCTCATATTCTATACTATTTAATTGATTTAAATAAACAATTTGAAAACAGTTTAGATAGATTATTGCTACTTAGTTATCGCAACAAACTAGTTTGTCACCATACCAATCCATGTTAAAGCTTATGATATGCACAAAACCATAGCATAATGGTCTTTTACTTGAGCCCGGCTATTGCAAATAAAAAATGTAACTTGGATTAAATTGTTGAAAACGCTTAATTATCCTGTGTTCACTACTTGTTGCTGCTCAATCGCTGATTGCACAGTGCTATCAACATGAAGCGGCTCAACAGGCGCGACAGCAGCCGTGACAGGTGCTGATGCTGCGCTTAGATTTGGAGAAATATCTGCTGGCACCGTTTGATTGTTTTGCACCACGTCCTGGGTTTTTAAAATCGCATCAGCGGCAACACCTTGTGTGCCATCTTGATAAGTAAAGGACACATTATTGGCAATGACATTGCCATTTAAATAATGTACATCCCCATCGCCTGATAAATTAATCGAAGCAATCTTTAACTCATTTAAAGTGTGATATTCACCACTGTCCATTTTTCCATTTTGATTGGCATCTTGCCACATCCCTAATTTATCCCAAATGGGATTTGAAAAATCTAAAATTCCACCCTTTTGATCGGCTAGCACTTGCAAAGCTTGCAAGTCAGTTTGTACACCTTGCACATTATCAGTGAGAATAAAATTCTTATTTTCAATTGGGCCTTCGCCGCTGTAGTTGTAGGTTAGAATGCCATCACCTGCCCCAACCCAAGCAACATTTTTATCAACACCATCGATATTCAACACTACATTCGAATCTTTTAATGCACTTATTTCAACACCATTATGATTCAAGTCAAATACCAGAGGGGCTGTTGCCGTTGAGAGATCTTCGCAAACAAGTGAATAAAATGGAACGTCCCCATTACTAGGCGTTGAAATTAAACTCCAGTGATCACCCATTTCATCGACAAAATATATTGAGCTATAATATGGATTATTGTTATTGGAAAGAAAATCATCGAGACTATTGAATTGAAAACCAATCGGATATTCAACACTATCTACAAGATTCATATTTAGCGACACTAACTGATTATCACAACTTAAAGGCGTGCAATCATCAGTTGTTCCATCTGGTTGTATGATATCAATAGGCAACGAAAACAGGTCTATTCCAACACTGAAATAACCTTGCGAGCCCTCATCATAAGATGCACCAACTATTCCAGTTTGATTGAAAAGTAAACTTGCTTCTCGAGAATCGCAATCATAGGAAAAAGTAAAGTTAAAAAAGTTATTAACAACAGTGTTAAATGCACTGCTAAATTCAGATGTAATTATTTCTGATCCATTACTATTAAAATTTATCGGCACATTTTCTTCACAAGAACAATCACATTGTTCTATACATCGCAACGAATAAGTATATTGATTGCTATCATCATATGATTGATAAAACAATCCCCACTCATGGCCAGTGCTATCTAGGAAGGTAACATTCGCACCACTTCCTTCTGCTGTATTATAAACAAAACTGTTGATGCTATAAAAGTCCACATAATAGGATAGAAGTTCTACTGATATAGTCGTTATGGGATTATCACAATTTACAGGTGGGCAGCACGAATCATCATCTTGAATAATATTAATGATATATGATTCTGGTGAATAATCATCATTTGCTTCGATTGAGCCACCAGCTTCACCATAAACACCACCACCAGCTTGGGTAAATATAATTTGCCCAGTATTAGAATTACAAAAATACTCAAAGGTGAATTTGAAACTACTATCAAGAATTGAGCTTATATTACTTATCTCTGTAGGTGAAAAAT
>JBFXKR010000229.1:0-4078 GCA_050173595.1 Candidatus Berkiella sp. | reverse complement strand
CTAAAGACTTAAACTGCATGGTTGATATTGAGCTGGCTAGAATTCTTTTTGAAAATGCGAGTAAAAAGAGTATTGGTAAAGATGAATTGATAGCGCATCTTAAGAGACTGAATGAAGCCTATTTTAGTCAAAATCCTATTGAAGGAACCGAACAAGCCCTTAAAGAAGCAAGGGCGCTTTGTCAAATGAATATAGATGAACTGTTGGCACAAAAAACACCGCTATTTGATAGGCTTTTAGGAAATGAACAAAAAAATCAGAATACAGTACTCTCACGCATAGATGAAAAAGTACTAAATGTAATTAAAAATAAAAATGAACCTGAATTGAGCAAAATACTTAAAGGTCAGCCAGAAGCTAAAACGGTTCAGAAAAAAGATGATAGTCTTAAAGTAGAGCAAAAAGAGAACTATCATTCGCTAAGTAAAATGTTGGAATGTTTAAGCACTTACAAAAGTGACCCAACTGAGAGTCACTTGAGAGCACTATTAGATGAAATAGTAAAAATTGAGAAAGATGGTTCTCATCTTCAAAAAATAACGGAAGACATTGATACTGTAAACTATCTTCGGGGGATAATTAATAACGTTAATTTCCCCATAGAACATCAAAAAATAGTTTCTCAGTATTTAAACAAAAAGTATTCAAATGAGGGGTTTGTTCTTTTTGATAGGATATTACAACCTAAAATAAAAGATTATGAACTTCAGGTTGTGAAAGAGGTATCGCAAGCTTCTGTTAATGGAAAAAGCGATGAAACAGCAATTAGAAATCACTTTTTGCATATTATTCAAAACATAAAGCCAGAGGAATTTCATGATTTAGCATGGGGCAAGCAAGATGGAAAAGTACAAGCACCTAATGTATATGCGCTAAGCGAAGAAATTGGCAAGTTAACAAATTTAATTAAACAAGAAATATTACTGGCGCCAACAAAGGAAAAGAGAGAAGAAATATTTAAAAAATACTGTGATATTTTGGCCGTTGCCATAGACAATCACGATACAGGCATTATAAATGCTATTAGTACGGCATTTACCTCAGCTGAAATATCAAAGTTAAAAATATATGAATCGATGCAAGATAAGCAGCGTATACTTGCGGTGCTAAACTTGGCTGAAAAGATTGTTGTGCCATTTTCATCGTATAAATTCCAAAGAGCTTTTGAAAGAGAAGCGGGTGTGAAACCGCCAATTGTAAAGGGTATTACAACACTATTAAATGATCTAACCTTTGCTCATGATGGAAATCTGGATGAAGCGGGTAAGGTGACAAAGGATGGTCAAGAGATTATGAACAGAATCATTGGTGAATTCCTAAATCAAAACAAAGCAATTGAAAAATATCTTGAAGAGCAAAACTATGATCCTGCCAATCCGCAAGAAATTATTGCTCAAGTAAAGACAGTCGCTTTAATATTTGATTCAGCTACTGCCTACGCGCGTACGCTAGAAATCTTAGAACAAGGTTCAAACGTAACACCTACTAAGGTGAAATATTTTAGCGATCGATTCAATAGCGTTAATAAGCAATGTGAAAGTAATTCAAAGGCTTTGAGAGCTGCTATTGATAGATGTGACAAAGTAATCGAAGAAGCAAATCTAAAAATAGTAAATCATGAGTTTGACGCTGCTGAAGTTAAGTTTCTCCAAAAATATATGCTTCCTAGTGAAGCAATTTTATCCGTTATTGAAAATGCCAAGTCGGCTGAAGCAGTGATGATTGCAGCCCTGCAGTTACTAAATGAATTAGAGGCGGGCTCGGAACAATATAAAGAAGTCGAGAACATTAGAGACCGTGCAAAAGAGACAGCCGATAATGCATGGGCGGTAGTAAAAGAAGCACAAGCTAAGCAAGCTGATCTAAAAGTTATAAAGAAAAATTTAGCAGATCCATCTCAGATCCCTGCACCTGTACCACCACCTACACAACCCCCAACATCAGCAGCTGGGACAACAACAGCCGTTTCACCTGCAGCGACAACCACAACAACCCCAGCAGCAACAATACCCGCACATACCGCAGCTGATTTTGCAATAGCCCTTGAAAATGCAAAGCATTCTGCAGTGACAAGAAAGCGCTCTAGTAAAAGTCCATCAAAGCAAGCTGCGCAGGCAGCTGTTCAAAAAGTACAAGAGCAAAGTTTTGAGACAAAAAAACTAATATTTGAATTGAATGATTTTGAGAGAGTATATCAAGAAAAACGCAGAGATCTTGAGAATAATCCAACCGATGCAAAATTAAAAGATGATATCGTTGCAATGGAAAATAAACTAAGATCTGCTACAGTGCATGTAAATAAGTCGGTGAGGGAAAAAGCCTTTGAGTTAATAAATAAATTGGAAATATTAGGTAAGCCTGAAAGTACGTACTTTAAACAATTGTTATCAGGATTTAAAGATCCAACTCAATTTGATGCAAATTCGCCACCTCAGGTCTCAGTGCCTTACACTGAAGATGAGCTTGTTAAAAGAGCAGGTGGCATTGCTGAGCTATTGAAGGTTGAAACACTCTTTGATGAATTTTACGATTACTACAATAGTTTATTAAACTCTCAAAATAAAGAAGTTGTCTTAAAAAATGCAGCAATTCTTTTAAACCAAATGATTAGAGCAGATTATAAACGAGAATACTTTCCGGACTTTGAAAATAAAAATGATCCGATTGTTGCGAAATTTGAAAAGTTCATTAATGACAACTTAGCAAATGATAGATTGTCAGAAAGTCAGAAGGGTTTACTAGAGTCGCTTGCTTCAGCTGTTACAAAAGCTTCAGATGATGTTTCAAAAGACATGAAAAAAGCTCAAGAACTTACGCATGAGGCACAAAATGTACCAGCGGCACCATTTGATATTAGAAAATATATTCAAGAGGATTTAGCTAAAAATGATATAACTGAAGAGAATATTCATGGTAGAGCCTTAATGTTAGCTGTTGATCTTAGAAATATGTTTATTGAACAACTTGTTGCGATAAAATCAAGTGATTTTCATGATAAGGCTTGGAGTAGAAAGAAAAATCAGGATGTTACTATCCACGCAGTATATGCAAATACAACAGTATTCACTAACTTAATGAACACTATCGCTAAGGATATTTTAGAAGCAAAATCAGTTGAACATCAAATGAAAATTGCAGCACTTTATATTAAAACACTTGAAAATGCGATGGACTCTGGAGATTTTACTACTGGTCTTGCGATTACTTCGGTTTTTGCAATGGCTGGAATAAGTCGACTTAATTATATAAGAGAGGATCCAAAATTACTTGGTGTTCTTGAAAGGGCTGATAAGCTTTATGCACCTGGAAACCGATATGCAGATTGTCGCGCAGAAATTGAAAAGTTAAAACGCGAAGGTAAACAACCTATTCCTTTTTTAAATGTACTATTGACAGATCTAACCTTTACCTATGATGGGAATCCAGATACAAAAACGGATCCTGAAAATCCTAATAGGCAAGTAATTAATGACAAGAAAGTTGGTTTAATTGGTGCACTTCATTTATCTCATGCGCAAATTTTTCAGGACATGTTAAGTCAGCCTGTTAAGCATAAAGTAACTAACTATTCAACAGGCATAAAATTTGTCCAAGAAGAAGAAATCAATGCGAAATCTGATCAGTTTTACTCTAAATCTAAATTAGATGGAGTAACAACATTAGTAGATTTTCTTAAGTTATTTCCGAACGGCGAAATGCCAACCAAGTTAAGAGTTATTGTTGGTGGTGCTGAACACTTAGATAGCGATGCATTTCAAATTTTGATTGAGCGTGGTTTACCTCTATTTTCACAAGCACAGCTAATGGACAAATATGCTGATTCAGCAGCCCATACGCTATTGAAATCTATGATTGAATGGGCAAAAGTAAACAATGTATACGATGATGCCATGGAAATAAAACTTAATACAGCTATTAAGCAATTAGAGCCAAAACCAGAAGATCTTGCTTTAATGGTAACTTTCTACGACTATGCGGATAAATTTGTGCAACGTTATGCACAATCGAGTAATGTAGAAAGAGAAGCACTGAAAATGGAACTGTCACAAATAATAAGTCGTGCCAAGGATGACTCTGT
>JBFXKR010000228.1:0-4093 GCA_050173595.1 Candidatus Berkiella sp. | reverse complement strand
CTATATAAGCTTGAACGATTGGCTTTATCAAATGAAGATTTAAAAATAAATGGGATCTGCAATCTTGAGGTGATTTCTTTTAAGATCCCAGCCGTTTCTAATATCAGCCCTTCGCTTTCAATCACACAAGGTCCAGCTATTAAAAAAAGCGGTGATTCATTATTGACTTCAAAGTGGCACAGCTTCATGTTGCGTGCTCCTTATTTCTTTTTTTTTTGTTTGCTGATAAGTATTGGCTGCATTGATAAATGAAATAAATAAAGGATGACCTTTTCGTGGGGTAGATGTGAATTCAGGATGAAATTGACAACCGATGAACCAAGGATGATCTTTTAATTCAATCATTTCAACTAAGCTTTCATCTTTAGAGCGACCAGCTACAACCAGCCCTGCCTCAACGAGTTTTGCCAATAAACGGTTATTTACTTCATAACGATGACGATGACGTTCGATGATCAAATCTTGTCCATAACTTTCTTTGGCTTTAGTGCCTGAAGCTAATTTACACACTTGGGCCCCAAGACGCATGGTGCCGCCTAAATCTGAATTTTCATCTCGCAGTTCTTTATTTCCTTTTTCATCTAACCATTGGGTAATTAAGCCAACAACTGGATATGGGGTTTCGATATCAAACTCCGTACTATTCGCATTGGGCATATTTGCTTTATTTCTTGCAAATTCAATTAAAGCGGTTTGCATACCAAGACAAATTCCTAAAAAGGGAATTTGATGCTCTCTTGCAAATTGACAAGCTAAAACCTTCCCTTCAACGCCACGTGTTCCAAACCCACCAGGAATTAAGATGGCATCTAGCTCTTGCAAAAGGGAGGTTCCTTTGCGTTCAATTTCTTCTGATTCAATATAAACGATATCTACTTTTGTTAATGTTTGAATACCGGCGTGAATCAGCGCTTCATTAAGTGATTTATAGGCATCTACAAAATTAACATATTTTCCTATCATGCCAATTTTAATGCGCTTTTGTGGATTATTTAATCTTCGCACCACTTCAATCCAATCAGATAGATCGGCATCTTGTGCGCTTAACCCTAATTTTTCTATTACAATTTGATCTAATTGCTGACGATGTAGCTCTTGTGGTATTTGATAAATAGTAGGCACATCGACCGAAGTAATGACCGCTCTTTCTTCCACATTAGTAAACAAAGCAATTTTACTGCGCTCACTGGCTGGTAGATCACATTCACTACGACATATTAATATATCGGGTTGTATACCTATTGAACGTAATTCTTTAACCGAATGTTGCGTTGGCTTGGTTTTGATTTCACCGGCTGTTGGTAAATAAGGCACTAATGTTAAATGAATAAATAATGAATGCAATGCACCTAATTCAGAACGTAACTGCCTTATCGCTTCAAGAAAAGGGAGTGATTCAATATCACCTACTGTTCCGCCAATTTCCACCATGGCAATATCAGCACCATTAGCAGCATTTAAAATGCGTGCTTTAATTTCATCGGTAATATGCGGAATAACTTGGACAGTAGCCCCTAAATAGTCACCACGGCGTTCTTTTTGAATCACTTGAGCATAAATGCTACCCGTTGTGACATTGCTCTTACGCGAAGTCGTTGTGTGAACAAAACGTTCATAATGGCCTAAATCAAGATCCGTTTCTGCCCCATCTTGGGTCACATAGACTTCACCATGTTGAAAAGGACTCATGGTGCCAGGATCCACGTTGATATAAGGATCAAGTTTTAAAAAGGTCACCGACAAACCACGAGATTCTAAGATGGATGCCAGCGATGCTGCTGCAATACCGTTACCAAGGGAGGAGACTACGCCACCCGTCACAAATATAAAGCGCGTCATGAATAACCTTAATTCTTTATGAGAAAATGAAAACTAGGACGGGAAGGTATTTTAACACAAGACAAATATGAAGACTAATTATAAGTTGCTCAGCTTATAGCGATTCAAACACAAATCCTTCTTCGTGCTCTGAAGTCACTTCCCACTGAGGGCTGATAAAGAGCCTACCCACCCCAATCAATGAATCATGATGATAAAAAAGAGGCACTAAGGCTCTTTCCCAGGGAGGGATGCTTAATTGCTGAAAGACTTTTTTTAGCGACTTAGAACTGTGTTTATCCCCTAAATAACAGCGTTCCCCTCCCTGGCGGTAAGCTACTTGAATAACATTTTCCTGAAGTTTAGACTTGGCAAAACCTGCGCCCATGGTTGCTTTTAATTGCCACTTTCGCCCATCAGCCAGTGTTATAGGAGAACTAATATCCCATTCATATTGAAGTGTCGAATCTACGCTTTGTTGAGTTAAGAAATAAATATGTCCCTGATAACGCCTTAACTGCCATGTCCCCCAACAAATTAAAGGTTGGGCATCGGTTTTTGCATGCAGCATCTGTTTGAGCATTTGTGAACATTTTTGCAAAGAAGGTAATGTCGCCTTTTGCTCACTTAACCAATGTCTTAACACCCAAGCTTGCTTTTGTTGTGAAAGCATTTGTAGTGCATTAAGTTTTAGCGTATGTGGTTTTTCCCCTTGGCACAAAGCGACATCTTGAGAAACATATTCATTTAAAATAACCATTGTTTCCTGACAGTGCTTGGCGCTTCTGGCAATGCACTTGCTACTATTGGGATGTACTTTTTCTAGAGGCTTTAAAATCTCATTTCGAATAAAGTTACGCCTTAACTGCAAGTTTTGATTAGAAGGATCTTCTATCCAATTTAATTTTTTTAAAGAAGCATAATCATGAATACTTGCTTTGCTAACAGATAACAAAGGTCTTGCTATATAGCCATTTCCAAATGCTTTCATGGGTGCAATGCAAGCTAAGCCTTTGACACCACTGCCACGAATTAACTGCAATAAAAATGTTTCGGCCTGATCACCTTGAGTATGTGCCGTTAATAACAATGTATTTTCATCTACAAAGTTTTTCATGGCACGATATCGATAAAGCCGTGCTTTTTCCTCTAAACTTTCACCCGGTAAAATTTGTAAAGATAAATCAACCAGGTGCAGTGGAATATGATAGTTTTCACAAATGAAAGCGCAGTGCGCTTTCATTTGTGGTGAAATAGATTGCAATCCATGGTTAATATGAATTGCTTCTAATACATAGCCATAAGTTGATTTGAGTGTAACAAGTGCATCAAGCAATACATGTGAGTCTTTACCGCCGCTATAAGCCACCAACAGCTTGTGATGTGATTTTAGCTGTGAATTTAGCCATAATTTAAGCGTTTCTAACATGTTGAAGCTAAGACTAATCCTCTCCCAAGGCCATCCAACGTTGATAGCGTTGTTCTACTAATTGATCTTTAGGAATACTCTTAACAAGTTGCAAATTCTTTACTAAATGCGATTTTAACGTTATCGCCATTTTCTCAACATCTCGATGCGCACCACCCAGGGGTTCTGGCACAATGCCATCAATCAGCCCAAGCGCCAGCAATCTCTCTGCGGTTATTCCCATGATTTCTGCTGCTTCTGATGCTTTTTGTGCGCTCTTAAACAAAATAGTGGCACAGCCTTCTGGTGAAATGGTCGCATAATAACTGTATTGCAACATTAATACTCTATCACCAACACCGATACCCAAAGCCCCCCCGGAGCAACCTTCCCCAATAACCACAGCAATGATGGGGGTATTTAATTTGGCCATATCGTATAAATTTCGTGCAATGGCTTCACTTTGACCGCGTGCCTCAGCATCAATCCCCGGATAGGCCCCTGGTGTATCAATTAAAGTGATAACAGGTAAGGAAAATTTTTCTGCTAATTCCATCAAACGCTTGGCACGTCGATAGCCTTCTGGATGCAACATGCCAAAATTTCTGTAGATTTTTTCTTTGGTGTCTCTGCCTTTTTGCTGACCTATTACCATGACGGGCTCATCATTAAGGCGCGCAATACCACCAACTAAAGCATGATCATCTGCAAATGTTCTATCACCATGAAGTTCATCAAAATCGGTAAAAATCCTGGAAATATAGTCAAGAGAATAAGGTCGTAAAGGATGCCGTGCCAATTGCGTGATTTGCCAAGAACTTAAATTTTTAAAAACACTGGCAGTTAAATCTTTACTTTTTGACTGTA
>JBFXKR010000227.1:0-4099 GCA_050173595.1 Candidatus Berkiella sp. | reverse complement strand
CATTTTACTGGTCGCGTCACTGTTCCTGTGCTTTGGGATAAAGAGCAAAACACGATTGTCAACAATGAATCTGCTGAAATTATTCGCATGCTCAATAGCGCATTTAATGGCATAGCGGGCAATCAAAAGGATTTTTATCCTCTTGCCTTGCAAAATGAAATTGATGAAGTGAATCAATTTGTTTATGAAAATATCAACAACGGGGTTTATCGTTGTGGGTTTGCCACAGAGCAAGTCGCTTATGATGCTGCTTTTGATAACCTTTTTAATGCGCTTGATATCATTGATAAACGTATTGGGACAAATGGATATTTAATTAAAGACACCCCGAACGAAGCTGACTGGCGTTTATTTACAACGCTAATCCGTTTTGATGCCGTATACTATTCGCATTTTAAATGCAATTTACGCCTGATTAAAGATTATCAACATCTCTCTAGTTATGTTAAGCAACTTTACCGTTATCCTGGCATTGGACAAACCGTGCACCTTGATCATATCAAGGCGCATTATTTCTTTAGCCACAAACATATCAATCCCACTCAAATAATTCCTAAAGGACCTATTTTGGACTGGCAGTAATTGTATTATAGTGACATCTTTTTGGCTTAAACTAAAACTATGGCATCTTCCTCATTAATCAGGCCCTTTTTGAAATGGCCCGGCGGAAAGTTTCGCCTGTTGCCAACCTTACAAAACTATCTTCCTAACACGCCTATTCTCGTTGAGCCATTTGTTGGTGCAGGATCTTTGTTTTTAAATACTAAACACGCTCAAGTGATCGTGAATGACATCAATGTTGATTTAATCAACTTATTTCGCCTCGTACAAAACTCAAAGGATGCCATGCATGATGCCAAAAAGTATTTTGTTGCCAGATATAACAAAGAGTCTGCCTATTATCGGTTACGTGAACGCTTTAACCAGAGCAAGGCACTTAAAGAGCGCGCCAGTTTATTTCTCTACTTAAATCGACATGGCTATAATGGACTATGTCGCTATAACGCTAAAGGCATTTATAATGTCCCTTTTGGTGACTATAAAAGACCTTATTTTCCACAAAATGAGCTAGCGATTTTTTACTCTCGCGCTCAAAGTGTCACTTTTCACTGTGAAGATTATGCCGCGTTTTTAAGCCCTTTTTTGAAATACCCCAAACGTAAATTGCAGCAAATGACTTTTTATTGTGATCCGCCTTATTCTCCTTTAAGTAAAACGGCTAATTTTACAAGTTACGCGCAGCAACGTTTTACTCAAGACGATCAGGAACAATTAGCTTATTTTGCCCAGAGTCTGTCACATAAAGGGGCAACCGTATTAATCAGCAATCATAATACGCCCTTTACCCAAACTATTTATGCAAAAGCAAAATGTGTTGTGGTTGATGTGAGAAGATCAATTAGTTGTAATGCCAAAGCTCGACATAAAGTATCCGAGCTTATTGCTTGCTTTACACCAAAATAGATAATTTTAAACTATTTAGACTGTTCCATCTTAATGAGGTATTCCATCACTTTGATGACTTCCTCCTCTGAGCCTGCGAACCTAACGGCGGTTGTATAAACCCCTTTTGGACCTTGCACAATCACACAAGGAACGGCTGTGATACGATAAGCTTGTGCAATACTATTCGCCCATTTTTGCTTGCGAGCAACATCAAAAGATCCAAATGAATTTGTAAAATCTTTTTCTGCAACCCCTAGCCCTGCAAAAAATTGGCGCAAAGATTCTTCTGAGCTGTCTTTAATTCGTTCTGATTGGATTGCATCAAATAAGGCATGATGTACGGTATCAACCACTTTAAGATCGACTTCGGTAAAATACGCTTTAGTCAGGGTTGCCCAAGTAGGATGAAATTCGACGGGAATGCGATCAAATGCTACGTTTTGTGGCTCTTTCTTGCGCCATTTTTCAATATAAGGATCTAATTTAAAGCACCATGAGCAACCATAACTAAAAAACTCTAAGACTTGTACTTTGCCATCAGCCTCTTTCATCAAATCTTTAACTAAAGGGTTATCGGCTACGCTTTGGGGCAATTTTTGATAATGTTTGCCTTCAATGTAAGGACCTGGCGTCGCATAAGCAGAATAAACTAACATCAAGCCAAGTATCAAAAGGCCGACATAAACAATACCGCCAAGTGTTCTCATCTGCTCTCCTTACCTTAATCCTTCAATATAACTGCTCACCGCTTTAATTTCATCATTACTCATCCGGTGACTAATGCTTTCCATCATTTCAATAGGACTGTTTTTGCGTTTACCATCACGAAAAGCAATTAATTGATTTTCAATGTATACAGCATGTTGTCCTGCAAGTTTGGGGAAATTAGCAGCGTCGTTGCCTTGTCCTTCAGGTCCATGGCGTGCAAGACAAGCTGTTACCCCAGTTTGCACATTACCACCTCGATAAATACGCTGCCCTAATGCCACATAAGCATTTTGCGCCTTACCCATGGTTTGTTTTTGACTAGCATAGAATGAAGCTAAATCGGCAATATCTTGATCAGTTAAATTTGCCACCATGCCATACATCGATGCTTCATATCGTGGACCTTTTTCACCAGCACGAAAATCTTTGAGTTCTTTAACCAAATAAAGCTCATGCTGACCTGCTATCTTGGGCCAATTTGGTACCGTGCTATTTCCGTCTGTGCCATGACAAGCCACACACGTTTGTGTTTTATCTTTTCCTGCTTCAGGCGAGCCCACTAATACTTTATCACTTGGAGAGTAAGGTGGGTGCTCAGGCGCTTGTTGGGGAACGGTTGCAGCTTCTGACTTATTTTCTTTGTCAGCAGACTCATTTTTTTGCTCGCTCGCAGCTTGCGCCGCATTTGGCTCAGCGTGAGCGCTGCTTGCTTCTCTTGCCTTCGTCTGTGGCGCAGGTGTCGCAGCACTACCCCCATGGGCAAAGCAAACAGAGGCTCCTGCAAATGAGAAAGCTATTATAATAAGTAGTGATCCACGGCTGTTCATCTTTTTGTCATTCCAACTGTTCCATTGATGGGCTGCATGGCTTTAAAAGCGCTTTTTACTGCTAGTGTCTACTTGCTAACCCATGATAAGATAACGCTAGCTTAAAGAATGCCAACTTATACCAACAACCATAGAGTTTGGTCAACATAACTCTGAAGGTTGTTTTGCTAGCATAATAAAAAAAGACGGTGCATGTGATATGGATGCTGATACTGATTTCCCCCACCCACAGCACTTTGACTTCTCTCATATTGAATTCTTGAAGAGTGCCCCATCACTTACCCAAAGTCCAGAGGACGTTGGGATTGAAGTGGCTTTCGTCGGCAGATCAAATGCTGGAAAATCAAGCGCCCTCAATGCCATTACAGGCAAATCAAGCTTGGCGCGCACCAGCAAAACCCCCGGCAGAACACAATTAATCAACTTCTTTAAAATCGATGAAAATCGTCGCTTGGTTGATCTTCCTGGATATGGCTATGCCAAAGTACCTCACCGGGTGCAAAAACAATTAGAAGAGATTTTAAACACTTATCTGAGCCAACGTCATTGCTTACAAGGTTTGATGTTGCTTATGGATATTCGCCACCCTTTGATGCCACAAGATAAACAGCTTATCCATTATGCCAATGAACTAGAATTACCTATTCATGTGCTATTAACAAAATGCGATAAACTCAAAAGAGGGGCCAGTCAAAACACTTTATTACAAACACGCCATGCGCTCAGCGCTTATCCTCGCGTCACTGTACAAACTTTTTCTGCGATGCACGGTTTTGGCATTGAAGAAGCTCATCAAAAACTAGATGAATGGTTTAACTTTGATGATGGGATTGGTGCTTCTAATCGTAATTTTTCATGATAAAAAAAAGCCCCGAATGGGGTACGGGGCGTAACGAGCCCGGCTCTGGGGGTAAGCCGAGCCTAAAAGCTTTTCTAGATTGGACCTTACATAAAACGAAGTGTTCAGTTTATTTTTAAAAGTCTGTAGATCTTATCAATGCGCTTCATCCCAATTTGGGCCAACACCTATACCTACTTCCAGCGGCACTGATATTTTCACTGTATTTTGCATGCAATCTATGAGCAATGCTTTTGCTTTTTCAATGTCTTGCATTTTT
>JBFXKR010000226.1:0-4128 GCA_050173595.1 Candidatus Berkiella sp. | reverse complement strand
AATAAATGTGTTCAACGTCATTAATTTCGCCTAATATTTGCTCCATTGGTGAGGTGGCAAGATTTTCTACTTCAGCAACAGAGGCACCCGGGAAGGGTACAAAGACGTTTGCCATGGTGACATTTATTTGGGGTTCTTCTTCGCGAGGTGTAATTAATATTGCGAAAATACCAAGTAAAAATCCAATCAGTGCTAGTAAAGGTGTTAACTGAGAGCTTTCAAAATAGGCTGCTACTTTTCCAGAAAATCCAAGGTGCTCTTTTGGCTCAGTCATGATTTTTCCCTATGGCTTCGTGCAGTACAATGCCTGCTGCAACGGGATCTAGTGCAATGACTTCTCCATCTTCTAATCCTGCTAGCACTTCAATTTTATCTTCAAATTGATTCCCTAGCCGGATTTGTCTAAGACTGGGTAATTTATTTTTGATGACATAAACACCCGTAACCTCAGATCGATAGACAATGCTTTTTTGTGGAATGAGTAATCTTTTAATATCACCGACAGTGAAGCCAACTTTAACAAACTCTCCAGGATATAGTTTTGTTGTTTCTTCTGGCAGTTCAAGACGAACATTGATGCTACTGGTGGCAGGATCTGCGATTGGGTATAAAATGATTTTAGAGGGGATAAGGGTGGTACCATCATCGCTTTTAATTTGGGCTTTTTTTAAGGTTCTTACTTTATCGAAGACGGCTTGTGGTAATGATGTAAGAATACGCATGGCATTGGGATCAAATCCAGACATCAGCGCTGTTCCTGGGAGGACAGCTTCACCTAGCTCAACATGTCGGGCACTCACCACGCCACCATAGGGCGCACGGATCTCAGTGTAACTTAATTGCTCTTTGGCTGTTTTCAGGGCTGCTTGTGCATCGGTGACGACTGCTTGCGCTATTTTATGACGTGCACTAGCCTGATCCCATTCTGATTTTGATATGACATTACGTTTATAAAGTTCATCGAGTCTTGCGAAATCTTTTGTTTGTGCCTCTAAATTTGATTGTGCTTGTGATAATTTTGCTTGTGCTTGGTTTAAAGCATCTCTTTGTTCATTGGACACAAGCCGTATAATGACGGAGCCTGCTGGTACTGTATCACCCACATCAAAAAAGATATCAGAGACACGTCCACTGGTTTGAGCAGACACCGTTGCTTGCTTAACGGCTTCTACAGTGCCATCAAACCAACGTTCAAGAGGCAATTGCTGATAACTTGCCGTTGTCGTTGATAACGCATTGGCATTAACTAACTTGCTAACTATTAAGAGGCAACCTAAGATGCAACGGATCATGGACTTTATCCCTATTTAAATACCGCTCTTTTTTGATACTCTATTTTCTAACATACTGATATTATGCTATAGAATAAGATTAAGTGTCAGGTTTTTGCTAATTTATAAGCTATTAAATAAAATTATTTCTATTACTGATAATGAAACAATTTTAACATTATGTAGTAAGTTTAAGTGGAGTAAAAGATATGACATGTGATCACATTGTAAGAGTTTTTGCAGGTGTAGTTATTTTACTCTCGCTTGGCCTGGGCGTTGAGAAGAGTCCTTTTTACTACAGCAATTATATACTTTGGGTAACCGTCTTTGTGGGTGCAAATTTACTTCAAAGTGGTATCACTCGCTTTTGTCCACTCGAGTTTATCCTTAAAAAAACGGGGATGTGCAAACGCTAGTACGCTAAGTTTGCACCTAATTAATAAGAATAAACCAAACTATCTGATAACTTCCTCAGTAAATTTCCCAATTCAATTACACTATTGTCTATAGTTTTATCGATTAATGCCTATCAATAGCATGTTAACCCTTTAAGTTTTAAGGAATAGACAGATGAGTGTAGATTTGCGTAGTCTTAGTAAAAACTTAGCTTTACTAGCTATCTGCTGTATGCTTCCAAGTGTCAGTGTGGCCAAAGCACCCAAAGAGAGTAAACAACCTAATATTGTTGTGATAATGGCAGATGACGTAGGCTGGTTTAATATTGGCGCGTATCATCAAGGAATGATGTCGGGTAAAACGCCTAATCTAGATAAGTTAGCGCAAGATGGTATGCGTTTCACAGATTATTATGCTGAGGCAAGTTGTACAGCAGGACGTGCAAATTTTATCACAGGCGAGTTACCTATTCGCACGGGTTTAACCACAGTTGGTCAAGCAGGGGCCGATGTGGGTATGCCTGATAAAGCACCAACCATTGCGACCGTTTTAAAAGACATGGGCTATGCAACAGGTCAATTTGGCAAAAATCATCTAGGGGATTTAAACAAATATCTTCCTTGTTTACACGGGTTTGATCAGTTTTTTGGTTATTTATACCATCTTGATGCCATGAGCGATCCATCTTGGTATTCTTATCCTAAAGATCCTAAGTTTCGTGAAACTTATGGCCCACGTAACATGGTGCAATGTGAAGCAACCACAACCGATGATACGACACAAATGCCTCGCTGGGGTAAAGTGGGTATGCAAAAGGTAACCGATGAAGGTGCACTTGATCCTAAACGCATGGAAACCATCGATGATGAAATTTTAGCTAAATCAATTGCGTTTATGGACAATGCGCGCAAAGAAGGTAAGCCATTTTTTGTATGGTTAAATCCTACCCGTATGCATATTTTCACCTTTTTGTCAGATAAATATAAAGCGATGATGAACTCTGAATCGAACTATAGTGTTGAAGAAGCAGGGATGGCGCAACTAGACGATATTGTTGGTTCAGTCATGAAATATCTTAAAGATAACAATTTAGAAGAAAACACAATTGTTATCTTTACAACAGATAATGGTGCCGAAGTCTTTACTTGGCCAGATGGTGGTATGACACCATTTAAACAAGCAAAGGGCACTATCTATGAAGGCGGTTTTCGCGTACCGGCGATAATTCGCTGGCCTGGCAAAGTGCCTGCTGGAAAAGTTGAAAATGGCATCATTTCAGGGCTTGATTGGTTCCCAACTTTGATTGCAGCCGCTGGAAATTCTAATATTATTCAAGAATTAAAATCGGGTAAAAAATTGGGTAATAAGGATTATAAAGTTCATCTTGATGGATATGATCAAACTAATCTCATTTCAGGAAAAGGCCCATCTAATCGTCATGAAATATTTTATTTTTCAGAAGACAAATTGGGTGCAATCCGGATTGATGATTTTAAATTCCGATTCATCGACCAACCTAATGGATGGATTGGTACCAAAGAAGTGTTGAATATGCCCATGATGACAAACTTGCGTCAAGATCCTTTTGAGCGCGCACAAGAAATGAATATCACTGTGGGCGCACCAGGGTATATGGATCAATTCATGGCGCGTGAATTTTGGCGCTTTGTTTTTGTGCAAGATAAGATTAAAGGGTTGGCTGAAACGGCAATAGAGTTTCCACCCATGCAAAGTCCGGCTTCATTCAATCTAGAAGCTGTCAAAGCGCAAGTTCAAAAAGCCATTAACTCTTCTCAAGGACAATAGCTGATAGCAATATCAGTCTTTGTAGCCCTGTTTGTTGAAGTTTAACAAGCAGGGCTTTTTTATGCGCTATTCTATTTCTATACATACTTAAAGGGACGTTGTTATGGGGTATAAAAGAGCGCACTTAAAATGGTATTTAACAAGCATGACTGCAGTTGTAACATTGGGTGCCTTTATTGTAGTGCAATATGCAATGGAAGATCCCCCACAGATGAAGCTCATTCCTGCTGGCGTCTTCATGATGGGAACAAATGATAGTAAAAGCCAAGCTAATGAGCGCCCTGCACACCAGGTAAAAATACAGCCTTTTTGGATAGATGAACATCTTGTTACCAATGCTCAATTTAAGCAATTTGTAGATGCAACAGGTTATGTCACCACGGCAGAGCGTGCACCTGATTGGGAAGAGCTAAAAAAACAGTTGCCGCCTAACACACCAAAACCTGATGAAAGTTTGTTAGCACCTGGTTCACTCGTGTTTACACCACCTTCACACCCTGTGCCATTAAACAATATGCAAGGTTGGTGGCGCTGGACAATTGGCGCAAATTGGCAACACCCTGAAGGACCAAATAGCGATTTAAAAGGCAAAGAGAATTATCCTGTGGTTCATATTTCTTGGGATGATGCCAATGCTTATGCCAAATTTAAAGGA
>JBFXKR010000225.1:0-4148 GCA_050173595.1 Candidatus Berkiella sp. | reverse complement strand
AAAAATCATTTTTCCTGACGTAAATGATGAACAAAATATATTTTACATCGGTGATTTAAAAGTGACGCCAGCATTCCAAAATAAAACCTTAAGTTACCGTTTAATGATGCACTTAATGGAAGAGAGATATAACCCTACAATTCCGTTAGTGAGCGTTGTGATGGAAGGAACAAATGTCACACCTGATAACTACACTGGGCGCTTAGGTCTTCCTGCTTTTAGCGCGTTTGATAAATATTACATCCTGCAATTAAAAGCACAAGCATATGTAGATTTGGGGGTTGATGTTTGTTCTAATGAAAAGGGCATTCATCGTTTTGCTGAAATATATCAAAAACCCTATTTCAAGCCGCATTCAATTCCACTACGTGCTAAACCACCTTTTGAATGGATTTGCTACAAAGAAGAAAGTTGTGCATTATTTGAAAATACCATGAATGCTAAACGATTATTCATCAATGATGGGAATGAAATGAAAAACGCACATTTGTCCTATTTGGCGTTTCGAAAACCAGAAAGTGCCTATCCTATTATTTCGCATGCATTGGCTTTAGCTAAAGATCACAATTATGAGGCTCTATTTCTTGCTTTGACTGAAAATGAATATCATGAACTTTCCAAGGTATTAAAGACATTGCCCGTCATACATGTAGCTAAAGCAAGGGTTTATGGTAGCGCCAACGTAAAAAGCATTCACTTTAACCTAAACACAGCAGAAATTTAAAGATGAAACTGCTCGATCCTGCAATATATCATTTTATGGACAATTTAGCCCCTTATTTGAATTTATGGGTAAGTCTCTTTTTCATTTATACGCTTTATAAAATTGTCTACATCACATTAAAACCGCAAGCTAAAATATCGTATGGCACAATGATTTCAGAGCTTCCGGGATTGCCTCTGACACTGTTGCACACAGTTTGTTTTGTAAAAGGCATTCTTGCTTTTGATCCATTATCTGTTTTACTGTTTGCTTGGTGGGGCCCTGGCTTCATCATTATTGCACTAATATATCTTTATACAAAAAAGAAAAAGATAGCGTTTAATTGGGCGCCTTTGGGTTATATCACTTCTATAACGTGTAAAATCAATTATCTTATTTTTATGATTATTTATTATTACTATGGCTGTTATAGTATTATGATGGCTTTTAGTGTCTGGATCATACATGATCAAATCAACTTGGCATGGTTTGAAAAAAATGCAGATAGAACAAGGCGAACCTTTGAAGACTTTTGGCTTATTCGGCTCTGTTATATTGGCTTTTTATTTATTCCTTGTGTCTTTAACATCCCCTATCGGCTCCCATCCATCGGCTTAGGCATCGTTCTTTTTATCCTTTGGTGTTTAGCATTGTACAAAGTTATTAAAGAGGGGAATTTTAATCAACGACCTGGTCATGAAGAATTTTTAAGAAACATTGTTTATCTTTCAAAAAAATATCATGGTAAATGAATAAAGTGGATCTCCTATTTAAAGCAGGAAATAATCTAATTCACGATTCTAAGAACAATGCTTTATAGGTATTATTTGTATGTGCAGGAACACATGAGTTACTTATAGTGTCTTATTGCGTGTTTAATGTTACTCATATTGAAGATATCATAATTGACATCCTCTTTGGCATAAATGCTGAAGATTCCCGCGAATTTCCTCGCATTGGGTTCTGCCTCATCGCCGCGCTTATGCACTTGCTTCACAGGCCAAACGGCATGCCCTGTTGCTAAAATATAACGCGCCGCATCGGTCCGCGTTCTGAGCGTGCCTACATAACACAGCGAAAGCAAACAGATTTTATCAGAGTCTATTTAGCGCTATTTTGCACAATCGCTGGTGGTAATCTTAATTCTTTAATGATGCGCAACTTTTCTAAGCCTAAAAGTAAATAGTAGGTAATATCAATTTGCCACCATTTAAAGCCTTGACGCACGCTTGCTGGATAAAAGTGATGATTGTTATGCCAACCTTCACCAAAACTCAGCAGGGCAAGAAATAAGTTATTTCTGCTGTTATCTTTAGTATTGTGCGGTTTAGAGCCAAAACAATGAGAAAGGGAATTGATGGTAAACGTGGCATGAAATACACAAACGGTAGAGATACAAAATCCCCAGATAAATAGCTGTAAACCATTTGTATGTAGTGTTGGTGCATTTATTTTTAAATATTCACCAAGTGTATAAAGCCCTAAGCCAAAAAGAATAGGTACAATCACGTCAAACCTATCCAGAAATCGTAATTCAGGGAATCGGTTAAAATCTTGTATACGACTTGGGTTGTGGTGAAAATATTTCTTCGATAAGAACCAGCCAAAATGACTCCACAAAAACCCGTGTTGTACCGGAGAGTGCGGATCTGCTACTTCATCAGAAACCAGGTGATGCTCACGATGATGGGCAGCCCACCATAATGGCCCCCGTTGTATAGCGCTAAGGCCAATAATAGCGAAAATAAATTGCCAAAATCGGTTTGTCTTGAATGTTTTGTGAGAGAAATAGCGATGATAAAAGCCTGTAACAGCAAAAACCCTTAAACAATACAAAAATACCGCCAGCGTAATTGCAAATGCACTATAGCCAACAAAAATGACGGCAAAGCATGCAAGATGAATAGCAATAAATGGGATAATTCTAGCCCAGTCAATTTTATTTGGGCCAACATGTACGGGAGTTGCGTTGTTATCAATCCATCTTAATGGCAGCTGAAATATTTCACGAATAATAGAAGTCAATGGTGGCTCGCATTAAAGCTATAAAGTGTTCTGATTTTCCAAATGATGCATTATAAGGGAAAGAACTTTATTTAACATATATTTTTTACATATAGTTGGTTAAATGATAGGTTTTTTTGAGGAGGAAAGCTATAAGTCAGCCGTCTCTGATGATTCTATTAGCGCCATATCACTGATCATCTCTTCATTGATCCAGTGGTACATGGTTTGAGCAACGGTGATAGGAATGTCATCTTGAGGTAACACATCGATTAAGTTCTCACAAATTTGCGCAAAAGACAGTTTTGCTTGAACTGCTTCAAACATAATATTTTGTGCCGGTGTACAAGATTGAAATAAAGTGCGTAGCCCTTTACGCCAAAAAACCCATCTCACAGGGGAGACTTGGCATTGCGGATCTCTAGCGGTGCGTTCTTGGTCAATTTCTTGCCATAATTGAGGGACATCCCATTTTAAAACCGATGTTGTAACGCTGGGATGAAAGCCAAATTGCAATTGAGCCCATTGCTCTGGTGCAATTTGTCCTAATTGGCTTTGACTCACAATCTTGGCATCTTTCGCATCAAGCGTGTAGCTTAAAGACCATTCAAACAACGCCATTTCAGCTATTACGGGCACATCGGCATAAGGCTTTTGCGTTGCAAGAAAGTGACTAAAGTGTTGTCCAAAATAGCGAACTGTAAAATGCTGAGTTGGATAATGGGATAAATTAGATAAAATCGCGGCTTCAAAAGCTTCATCTCCCAGTAAGGTGTGTGTTGTGGGATTGTCGAGCCTCAATATCTCTAATAAGCGGATCCGATAAGAATCAAAATAGATCTGCAAACGTCTTTGTGCGATGACTCGCTCATCTGGTGCAACGCTGGGCAAAATATTATCTTGGCCTGTTATCAAGTAGTTTTGAAACATATCTTGAATTGATTTAAGCGCTGACATAGTCTGCCTCAAAAATAGTTGCTGCAATGGACTTCGCGTGTTCTAGTTCAGCTAATAATACTGGAAGAGCAGGTATATGATCATCTCTTTCAATCATTGTAGAAACTTTGCCATAGCGACGCAATGCTTGTGCATAGAGATCCCAGACTTGAGATATCACGGGATGATCATGTGTATCGATAATATGATCACCATTATTGGTATGACCTGCCAAATGAAATTGTTGCACTCTATTTGCAGGGATACCGTCAAGGTATTGCAGGGGATCAAAACCATGATTAAAAGAACTTACATAGATATTGTTAATATCAAGTAAAATTCGACAATCAGCTTGTTGCGCTATTTCGGTTAAGAAATCCCATTCAGTTAAGCAGGAACTTGCATAGGTTAAGTAACTTGAAACATTCTCAATTAATATTTGTCGATTTAAAAAATCTTGTACTTGCTTAATTTTGTTTACAACATGTTTTAAAGCTTCTTCGGT
>JBFXKR010000224.1:0-4150 GCA_050173595.1 Candidatus Berkiella sp. | reverse complement strand
GAATACATTGAAGTGTTCTATAATCGGTTTCGTTTACATTCAACATTGAATTATCGAACGCCTGAAACAGTTGAACAAGAAGCATTAGCTGCGTAGATCGGTGTCCATCTAATAGGGATCAGGTCACCCCCATTTGATGTAAATGATTTAGAGCAGGTGCGAAAATACTTTCTTGATAAAAATAAAATGGCGAAATATAAAGAGATTGTTGATAAATGGATACAGACGCCTGAAGGTAAAAAATATCTTGATAGAATTAAAGTGGAAGGTAATCCCATGCATGTTGGGCATGCCTTCCCTGTACAAGATGAACTATCAAGAAATATTGATCCCAATTTAAGATTAAGGAATTATCTGGTTGGGAACTATCAGTTGGTCAGGCAAGCTTGGGATTTTGCAAAAGAAAACAAATTAGAAAACGACCTATTTAGAGAAATGTTAACCTTGGGTGGCTGTTTAGATGGCGTTGGTGCAAGATTACAAGATTGGCTTTTCGCAAAACAGTATGTACTGCAACAAAAAGGTAAAGAAAAGCTCGATTATGTTAGTTATGAAAAAGTTGCAGAGCAGGTTGTCAATTATTTTGAAGATTACGATGCAGAATATAATGAATCAGATTTTCCGCTTGCAAAAAAAATATGGGATTATGTTAATGCAAAAATGACAGTCGATAACAAACCATTAGATCCAAAAAAGTTTTTTGAAATGCTCTTTAGTATAATATTGGTTGACAACTCACAAGAGAAAATTGCTAATATTTTGAAATACTTACAAAATGCTAAATCACCTTTGAAAAACAACAAGACACCCCATACACAGGTAGAGATGCCTCAAGCACAAAAATCTCAAGTACAAAAGCCTCAAGTACAAAAGCCTCAAGTACAAAAGCCTCAAGTACAAAAGCCTCAAGCACAAAAGCCTCAAGTACAAAAGCCTCAAGTACAAAAGCCTCAAGTACAAAAGCCTCAAGTACAAAAGCCTCACCAGGCGAAACCTGTAGAGCAACCCCACAAAGCAAAAGAAATTTCACCTTCACGACAATGGAAGCGACCAGTACAAGGTTCAAATCATAGCGTTCGTGCAGCGATAGAAGATGCTGAATTTAGAATTAAAGCAAATAAGGAATCCCTAAAACCTGCCACGGTTCGCAAAGACGATAGGTTAAATGCCAAAGCCATTAAAAGCATCATAGATGAATTGGCTCATATTGATATTCAAAAATTATATGATGGTGCGGGTGGTAATAAATCATTTGTTTCTAAATATCTCAAGATGCAACATCGTGACAGACCTAGTCAAATATTGTATTTGCAAAGTCATATCACAATAGTAAGCAGTGCTTTAAATTCATTATTGGCAGAATTACCTTCATTGTCTGACGATAAAAAGAAAGAGCGCTTAGAATCAGCATTAAAACATTTAGACAATGCTGTAAATGAAGTAGAATCGCAAATGAGAAAGTCAGGGCATCATTTTAAAGGGACATCAAGGCTCGAAAATGTGCATGTCTATTTAAGGAATTTAACAAATCAATTAAGGAAAACTTATATGCCTGATCTTCTTACTCAGCGCAAAAATTTACCTGGTGGTTGAATTAGATGCTAAATGATTTTGGTAAGGATTCTAGGCCTCAAATATGCCTTCGTTACCGGCACACCTATTATGGTTAATAGAAAACCTAATCCAAGAGAGCAAATGTTATGTGGCGTTTGATCCTAAAATAGATGATTATAATATATTACGATCAACGGTTTATGACACCCAATCTGTTTCAATTACTAAGGGTGTCTGACACTGAGCTATCTTAGCAGCTGATGGGTATATTATTGGTTATACACACATATAGTATATTGCTGAGTATAACACTTAAAAGGGCACTAAGAGCCAAAACACACATGACCTATGTGCTTTATTGTATATTGATCGTCTTCGCATAAAGCTCGTTCTTGTCGGAGCAAAAATTATTAAGGTTTATATTCCCGCTATTTATTGCACATCAAATTTCATAGGCGCAAAATATTTAGATGCAACATAGAGTTTCATTTGAAGTAGCTACACATGAGTTAAAAAGAATTTTGGTTATAAATCATAAAAAGATAGGGGCAATCAACATGACATACAAATATTTAAAACAATTTGTAACACTAGCTGCACTAGGGATGTGTACCACATCAATGGCAAACGGCACGCTCTATCTCAACAATTTTGGTGGAAAAGCCAGCGTAAACAATACTTCACCTAGTGGTTCGGGGTTAATGGAACCATTTGGTGGATTTCTCCCTGCACCTAATCCGGCAGATTGTAAAAATTCACTGATCGCAAGTGGTATTACTTTCGATTGTACAACACAAAACACACCTTCAGCCGCGCCTCTTGGTAATATTTTGACTGATATTCAAGGCGGCGTATTTAATATAGCGGATCCTAATAATCCCTCTGCACCGGCTGTTTTTTCGACAAATGACCCAGTCCTTACATTTGAAATTAGATTGTCTTATAAACACGATGTGCATAGCCAAGCGGCAGTAAATCAAGCAAGTTATTACCAAACCGATGTTGATGATTCAAGATTAGGTTGGGGATTTATTGCAGTGACGTCCTCTGACTCCCCTGCCAATCTATGCATGGGTATCACAGCGAATAAATTAATAGCTTTTGTGGATGGCGTCTCTCAAGACCCAGATAACCCTGGTGCTCCTGGCTTCGCATATGTTTCCTTAAAAGAAATAGCAGACTATGTACCTGGTAGTGTAGTAGACGTTAAAATAGTGATAAATAAAGCAAACAAAACTGGAACATATATAATTAATGGCGTTAAAAAACTGACCATTAATCTTGCAGGTAAACTCCCTGATACCAATCAGTTAAAGGTGACAAAAGTTGTTGTTCCTAAAATTCCTGCCGGCAATAGTCTGGAAGGTTGGTCTTTTGGCATAAGTCCCGTCAACTCTAACTTAAATTTAGCAAGTGTAGGAGCGGCGAGTGATCCCAACTGTGGTACGAATGGGTCATACTGCCGTTATGATATCGGCGGATTGGTCAATAACCAATTTGACGCAACACTATTTCCGTTATTCTTTGGCGGAGGACCGTACACCGAGGTCTTTCCAGCTGCCTACTTACATCCTAATGGCAGCTGGGCACCAGAAAATTGTCAATCAGCTTCCTGCTTTGCTTTTGGAACAAATTACCAATTGACAATAAACAAGGTTAAAGTCTATTCACGCAGTCAAACTTCACCAGATGACGGTGGTTAAGTGTTTGGTAAATTATTTATAAGTAACACGTAGACACCTAATCTTGAAGCAATTCAGTCTCAAGAATAAATCTTATGATTTAAGATACTGGATTGCTTCCCCTTCGCGATGCTCTGGGTCGCAATGACAATCTTTTAAAATATAGCGTGTTTTCTTAAATTTAAATCTGGGCCACACATTATCCAGATCTTCAAGTGAATGTTCTGCGAATTTGTACTTATAATATAAACTTTTGGATTTTCGCTATCCGATTATGACGATCACCTGTCATTTCAATTATTTTAGGGTGATTATAGCTTGGAAAGATATCCCATATATCGTCTCGATAGATTTTTTTAAAACATTTATCAACTGCTTTACGATACTCTGGGTTTTCTTCAGTATATTCTATTGAATTTTCGTTTGATATTGGCATAAACACAATCAAATCTAAATGATTTAGAGCAGCTTTAATATCTTCAAACCGCTCAGAAATTTCACTATCATGAACACTAATATGATCCTCTTCAAGAATGTGCATTGCATATGCAAGGTAATCTACTGGAGATCTATCAAAAATAATATTTTGTTGATTAGCAGATTTATTAAGTTGATCAATACTGCAATCTAATTGCTCTAACAAACTATCAAGGCTAGGTTCTAAAGAGAGCTCCATTGGTTTTTGATCTTGTAAAAGGTAGTAAGCTTCTACTTCACTCCTATATTCTGGATGCTTTTTAACAAACTCTGCAATGAAAGTACTTTTTCCAATAAAATGGGTTCCAGACACAGCGATTCGCATAAACACTCCGGAGCTTGAAAATAACAGATCAAGACTTCTATCAAATTCTAGAATGCAAAGCAACGGAGTAAGACACCTAATTTTACCAACTAAGGTGTCTTACCCTCCCTAA
>JBFXKR010000223.1:0-4155 GCA_050173595.1 Candidatus Berkiella sp. | reverse complement strand
AATATGCCGCATTATGCCTTGTCAATTTAGTATTTTCGTATGGCTTGATTTCAAGCCTAGTATATTTAGGGGCGAATGTTTTTGCCAGTAAGCTTATTGCGCTTACCGGATTATTTGTCGCAAATTTTGCGATTCAAAAAGTCTTAGTTTTTCGCAAAGAAGAGGCGTCGTTTAGCTGAGTTAGCATAAATTAATCAATATTTTTGCTATCTCTTACGCCTTCAATAATTCTTGCGAAGTAGTAAGGTTGCCGTTGAGCTAATCGATAAAGTAATGCCGGGCGGTGGTTGGCATGCCTGGTTTGACCCGTTTCTTGTAAGAATCCAGCATCTATTAAGCGCCTTCGGAACGATTTTTTTTCCATTTTAATGCCCAATACCAACTCATAGGTTTTTTGTAAATCTGTTAGTGTAAATTCATCTGGCATTAAAAAAATAGGCAAAGATGTGTACAAGGACTTATTTTGTAGTCGATGTAAGCAGCTTTCAATAATACTTTGATGATCAAAAGCAAGTGTTTGCGAAAATACTTCTTTTAATGTCATCCATTTCATGTCGTTAGAGGGTACTGCGTTTTGGGTATACACCAAACTATAGTAAACAACACTAACAGACCATCCTCTTGGATCACGCTTGTTGTTACCGATTGTTTGCACTTGCTCAACATAAGGGGTTTCAAGTCCAAGCAAAGATTTAATATTTCGCTTTGCTGTTTGCTCAAGAGTGGCATCAAGCGTTATTTTTATTTCGCCCATAGGCAATGACCAGCGCTCTTGAAAAGGTTGGGTCTGCCTTTTGGTCATCAAAACACATAATTGCTCATTAATTAACGAAAAAATAACCACATCAACAGATAATTGAGAATTAAAATCATCCATAACTACTTTCTCTTTCACGGTATAGTTGGTTATCCTCAATGTAATAAGCTATTTTTTCACCAACTATGTTAATTAATTTTTCTATTCTAATATCATCTTGCTTTGCATAGGTAAAGCAGATTTCTCTTGCCATCGTACTATGAATCGCTACATTTTCTTTAGCAATAAATAAAGGCCATTGTTGTTCAATTTCTTGATAGCGATAAAATTTTTTCCAAGTTTCTGGTTTAGCGTTATCTGGACCTAAAATAAAATGTAACTTCTTCAAAGGAAATTGCTTGCTAAGCTCACTGAGCACATCAAATGTGTACACCGGCCCTGTTGCGCGATTTCGCTCAAATATCTCTTTTTCAACAAGAGAGATAGTTACTTTAGGCTTATTATTAAAAGGCAAATCTTCACAAAATAACGCCAACATAGCAAGACGATGTTCAAATGAAATCAGCGCTTTACCAAAGGCATGAGAAATTGAGGGTACTAATAGAATTTCATCAAAAGAAGATGCTTGGGCCAATACATCCCGGTGACCAAAGGTCGGAGGGTTAAAGGCGGATCCATACACCCCAATTTGTTGCATATTCATCATTCCTATTTGACAAACTCGCTCAAGTATTAGATCATGTTAGTGTGGGTGTGCCACTAAGTCAAGTGAGTTGCTCTTATGAAACAAATCAATAAATCGCAAACAGCAAGCTTTGATATCGATGCACAATATAGCTTTACGCCAGTTTGCCCTGATGAACTGCCTGTGCCATTAGGTGAAGAAATTGTTGCTCAATTAAATGAACAAGCAAGCTTTGCAAAGTATCGCCTTGGCTCTAAGGAAGCACATCCTGTTGATGCCCACTGGATTGCGACCCAAGATAACCCCGTGCTTAGCAAAATTGAGGGGGCCAATATGGATGTCCGCTGGCCAAAGCACTGTATCCCGGGCACTAAGGGTTTTGAAGGGCTACAAGGTTTGCCACATCCAAGTATGTATGATTTTTTTGTCTGGAAAGGTATTGAACCTGATCTACATCCCTATGGCTCTTGTTTCCATGACTTGCAAGAAAAGCTCAGTACTGGCGTTATTGAGTTTTTACATCAAAATGGCGTCAGCCATGTTATTGTTGGCGGACTTGCCACGGATTATTGTGTTAAAACAACTGTACTACAATTATTAAATGCCGGATTTAATGTGATTGTGAACCTGGGTGGATGTAGAGGGCTTTCCCCTTTAACGATTAAAGAAGCGATTAGTGAAATGAAAGCGCATGGTGCTGATATCATTCAATCAACTCAAGAACTCATGATGACTCAAACATCCGAAAGAACATCACTCGCAAGATAAGAAAGTGAATGCAAAGAATGATTATCAATTCTTTATTGGATACTGATTTATATAAACTTACCATGATGCAATGTGTGTTGCATCATTTTCCACTTACCCAAGCAACTTATCAATTTAAGTGTCGCAAGAAAATAATGCTTGCCAATCTTGTCAAAGAAATACAAGAAAACATTGCACATTTTTGCCAACTTCGTTTTACAGAAGATGAACTAGCATATCTTGGAACACTGCCCTTTTTCAAAGCAGATTTTATTTCTTTTTTAAGAGATTTCCAATTAAACCCAAAATATATTCAAGTGAGCACTAAAAACGATCTTGAAATACACATTCAAGGGTCATGGTTAGATACTATTTTATTTGAAGTACCTGTATTAGCCATGGTCAGCGAAATATACTATCGGCATAATTTTCCCAAAGCTGATTTAACCGTTGGTTTACAACGCCTGGATGATAAAATTGAATTTATCACTCATGACAAGTATCAGGGGTTACGATTCTCTGATTTTGGTACTCGCAGAAGATTCTCACATCAATGGCATCAACAATTATTGAGTACATTAAAAGAAAAATGTCCCTTGCAATTTAACGGTACCAGTAATCTCTATTTTGCAAAAGAAATGAACTTAAGACCCATTGGCACCATGGCGCATGAATATTTACAAGCATTTCAAGTATTAGCGCCAAGCTTAAAGGGCTCACAAAATTTTGCACTTAATATTTGGCTAAAAGAATATCAAGATCAGCTTGGTATAGCGCTCACAGATGCCTTAACAATGGATGTCTTTTTACAAGAATTTGATAAGTATTTAGCAACCCATTTTGCAGGCCTACGACAAGACTCAGGCGATCCCATTGAGTGGGGCGAAAAAGCTATCAAACATTATGCCTCACTAGGCATTGATGCCAAAGATAAAATTTTTGTCTTTAGCGATAGTTTAACATTTGAAAAAATGGCGGCGTTATATGAACACTTTCAGGGCCGTTGCTGGCCGATGTTTGGCATAGGGACTAATTTAACCAATGATGTGGGGTATCAACCCTTAGATATTGTGATTAAAATGACCCATACTAATCATCAACCTGTTATCAAAATCTCTGATAGCAAAGGTAAACTGGTATCTGAAGATGATGCCTATTTGCAACATGTCAAAGACACATTTCAACTTTAGGATGATGCATGCGTATAAGCCTTGCTCAATTAAATTATAAAATTGGTGATTTTTCTGGAAACTATGCCAAAATTGAAAATGTTATTACGCAACATGCTAAAAACACCGATTTAATCGTATTCACAGAGCTATGTTTAAGCGGCTACTATCCTATGGATTTGATAGAGAGCGCCCCTTTTATCAGTGCGCAAAATGCCTGCTTAGCACAACTTGAACAATTGACGCAAAAACATCAAATCAGCATCATTATCGGCTTTATTGATATCAATCAAGGCAAAGGAAAACCTTTTCATAATAGCTTGTGTTTAATCAGCAAAGGAAAACGCACTTTTACCTATCATAAGCGCTTGCTCCCTGTATACGATATTTTTGATGAGGCGCGTCATTTTACGCCAGGGAAAGAGGCGGGCATTTTTCAATTTGAAGGCCTTCAGTTTGGCTTTTTGATCTGTGAAGATGGCTGGGTAGGTGATAACAAATATTTATATGATTGTGATCCTGTGAGTGAATTAAGCAAACACAATCTAGATGTTATTATTTGCATTAATGGCTCACCTAGCAATATCGGCAAACAGGCACTTAGATGCCAGCATTTTACACCGATCGCCCAAACATGCCATGCACCGCTCATTTTTACCAATCAAGTGGGTGGTAATGATGATATTTTATACGATGGCGCAAGCTTTGTGCTAGATGCCGATGGTAAGCCTTTAGGTTCTTTGGCGCAATTTAAGGAAGACTTTGCCACGCTCACTTTAAACAAAAAAACACTTGAA
>JBFXKR010000222.1:0-4157 GCA_050173595.1 Candidatus Berkiella sp. | reverse complement strand
CTTCTGACAACATGATGATAGTACCGCAATTCGCCCAGTCAGATAAGGGGGAAAGCTTAACTTCACTAACGATGCACCCCATTTCTTCAAACTGTTTTGCTGCGTGGTCAATCGCTTCAATTGTAGCAGTATTTGCTTTTACGTCGATGGTATAAAAATGTCGCAATAAACCAATTCTTAACCCTTTAATATTTGTATTTAGCTTGCCAGAATAATCTGGAATAGGGCGCTTTGCACTTGAAGTATCGGATGCATCGAAACCGGCCATACTTTGTAGTAATAAAGCACAATCTTCGGTTGTCCATGCAACAGGTCCTGCGTGATCGAGAGAAAAAGAGAGGGGTAAAATGCCAGTACGGCTAACAAGACCATAAGTTGGTTTTATACCTGCTGCGCCACAAAGCGCTGCTGGTCCCCGAAGTGATCCTCCAGCATCAGTTGCCGTGCCTCCTAAGACGAATCCAGCGGCTACAGCAACGCCTGTTCCACTAGAAGAACCCCCTGCAAATCGTGTTGTATCCCATGGGTTACGCGCCAGTGGCCAGGGCAAATCATTACTTGGTCCACCTAAGGAAAACTCATGCAATGCTAATTTTCCAATAACAATCGCACCAGCTTGCTTTAATCGTGTCACAACATGCGCATCTTTTTTTGGAATATGGTTTTTCATCACTTTCGAATGACAAGTTGTTGGGATCGCTGCTGTTTCAAATACATCCTTTAACCCAATTGGTATGCCATGTAAGGGGCCTTTGTATGTACCTGACGCGATCTCTTTTTCTGCAAGTTTGGCTGCTATGAGAGCCTCGTCAGCTAAAAGAGTGATAAAACTATGAAGCTTCCCATCCAAACGCTCAATACGTTTAATTCGGCTTTCAACAAGCTCAACAGGTGACAGTTCTTTGCTTTTGATCAATTTTGCGGCATGTGAAATGCTAAGATAATCTGGGATCATGATGAGCTATCTCTAAATGTCGGCTTAAATGCAGGTTCTGTTGAAAATGAGCGCTGCTTTCTAACAGATTTTTTTATTATTTCAACAAATGGCAATATGTTAACAATGTCTCGTATTTCCGCGTCAGGCACAGCTAAACCTAGGTTTTTAAAGAATGCTTCTAGCTCTTTTTCAGTCACTGTTGTACTCCAAAGTCTACCCTCAGCCAACGGCTCCCTATGCATGAGGGGTGATGGGTCATAATATCTAAATACGCGATATGTACCAGGTGTATTATTCTGAGCCTAGACGTTAAATTCTTTCTACCACGTAGGTACCCGCCCAGTCTAACATAATTGCAATAGCCATAAATTGTAGAAAGGTTAGTTTTGTAGCTGGTGTATCGTGTAGCTTATTAAATAAGTCTTTAAATTAACGTCCCCGTGTGCCAATGGTCAGGGCAAAGGACACCCAGCCTAATTTATTCACATTAACCCCTAAGCTATACGCTGGATGTCACCTAAGATTATTTGTTATATTGTGTGTATAAAATAAGAGTTGAAAACACACAAATATAGCATATACTATAATTATGGTTAAAAAAGCTAATCTAAGTAAAACTGTTGGTCCCACTAGCGCAAGAGTGCTAAATGAACTATTTGCGAAGGGAAAGGTGATTTTTGCGCTAGATGATGTTTGTGAAATTTATGGTAGAGGAAGACAAGAGACCAGTCATTTTTTACGTGATCTTGTAAATCGAGGTGTTTTAGCTCGAATAAAATCTGGCGTTTTTTTGATTTTACAGATGGGCCAAGAAAGTGCTCAATTAGACAATTGGCCCATCATTGCTCGTGCTTTAGCTGGAAAAAGCGATTATTTTATTTCACATTATAGTGCGATGCGCCTACATGGAATGACGACGCATCCTTTAATGAATGTAATCATTACAATGCCAAAAAGAAATTCATCAAAAAAAGTTCACCATCTTCTTTATCAATTTATCTATTCCAAGCCAAGTCATTTTTGGGGCATGACTCAAGTTTGGGTAACAAAACAAGAGAAGGTAAGTGTCAGTGACATTGAGCGTACGATATTAGATGGATTGGATAGACCCGATTTGTGTGGTGGCATTAAAGAAATAGCAAGGGGGATTTGGAATAAGCAAATTCAAATAGATTGGAACAAGATGGTTGAGTATGGAAGAAAGTATCATTCTAAAGCTGCCGTAAAACGATTAGGATATATTTTAGAGAATCTTAAATTAGGGCTAGAGAGTATTTCCTTGTTGGAAAAAATTATTTTTTCTAAAAAAGATTATATTTTGCTTGATCCTAATGGTTCAAAATCTGGTACATATCTAAGCCGCTGGAGAATACGAATTAACATGAATATTGATGAAATAACTGCGAGTGTGTGGGAATGATACCGTTAGCCGAAATAAATAATTTTTCTCAACGTTTGAAAGTACCATCAGAAACAATAGAAAAAGATTATGTGATTAGTTGGGTTTTATTTTGCCTTTCTCAGAGTCTGCTAAAAAATGATTTTATTTTTTATGGTGGAACAGCCATTAAACGAATTTATTTTGATGATCATCGTTTTTCTGAAGATATAGATTTGTTGAGTACTAAAAAGTTTGATTTAGATACAATATTGAAGGCATTAAATTGCTTAAAATATGCTCAAGATGAAGCAAACATTTTGTTAACTATAAATAGGGATAATATAATCGTAGTTAAAGATCGCATCCAAATGTATGTAAATTATTTTGGTTACGATGAAATTGTTGGGGCTCCAAAAGAAATAAGACTAGATTTTGCTATGAATATGGATTTGTATGGAAAAGTAATTTATAAGCCTGTGATTGAAACTTATAGTGATTTTAAAAAGATCAATGCAAAACTTTCTGTTATGACGGTGAACACTATTTTAGCGAACAAATTAGGTCTTTTATTGGACAGAACACGTAATGAGCCTCGAGATCTGTTCGATATTTGGTTTCTTTTGCTACGTCTTGATGAATTTGATTATGACTTTGAGCAAGTCTGTGAGGCATTTAAGAGTAAATATGGATTTCGATTGTCTGCTAAAATAATATTGCCTAATCTAAAGAACGTCGCACTGAAAAATAATTGGAGTATAAGGCTGAGCAAGCAAATGCCTGTATTGCCAGATATTAGCGTTGTCGTTAAAGATGTTGAGCAAAAGCTTAAAGAGTTATTTTTTGAAGAATTTAAAGAAGATGATGCGCTATTCGAATAATTGCCCAACAATATTTATTTTTTTATTCCCAAAGCCGTTTTAAATTGCACCCAAAGCTTCCCATGCGCATTATTCAAATACCCCACCATCAATGCTAAAAATGAAGAAATAATTAAACGCTCTTCATAGGTGGCACCGCCTATCACATCGGTGCCCACCCAGCCTAACATAAATGCAAAAGCCATAAATTGGAGTAAAGTTAGCTTCATTGTTGGTTTCCGTTTTCCTGATTAAATAAATCGATTAAATTGCCTGCCCCTTGGGTGCCAATGGCTGCTGCAACGGCCATGCCTGCACCGGCAGGCCCGCCAAGCAACCCCGCCCCAATAACCGTGAAGACAGCTTGTATCACATTAAAATGTAACTTAATTTTAAACCCGCCTACAACACTTTCTGTTTCAAGTTGTGTTAATTCTTGCATAAAATTTCCTTATTATTAATGATTGCCACTAATGGCCTTATTGTCAAAGTTGAATAAAGGGGTTTACAGAAGTTTTTAGGAGGCAAAATTAATTGAATACTCCGCTCAGGTTTCACCATGTCGGCGTTGAGCTTTCCATAATGTATGGGAATATCGGCAATTAAAAAACCCATGGTTCGTAAGCGTGTGAGCAGACGATGGATCTTACAAGAAGATTTTCCCGTCATTTCGGACATTTGCTCGTAACTTAACGAGCAACAAAGCGACAAGTTATTTGTGCAAAGGCTAGCAAGCCATAGCCACAAGTGTTTTTCTTCTTCATTTAATAAGGGATGAAGCATAATTTGCTTGAGGCAAGCGAACCAATCAACAAAAGGTTTGGGTTTCGCCGCACAAATAAGGGGCAAAGCAAGTCCTTCTAACATAAACTACTTCCTATAGTTAGGTCATCAAATAAACAAAGTTAACAAATAAGTGGTTAATTTGTTAAAAAAGTGTTTAAAATCGGGTAGTTTTGTCTTTGTGGGACTTGTGAATATG
>JBFXKR010000221.1:0-4182 GCA_050173595.1 Candidatus Berkiella sp. | reverse complement strand
AGATTTTAGACCGACGCTCATTAAATGATGAGCTTGAAAAAATTGAAAAACCAGCTGGGATCTCTAATCCAAAAGATTTCAGAAATGAAATTGTCAATTTTGTTTTACGTGCACGTGCTAACAATCATGGCAAAAATCCAAGTTGGACCAGTTATGAAAAATTACGTGTGGTAATAGAAAAGAAAATGTTTTCAAACACAGAAGACCTATTGCCAGTTATTTCCTTTAATACCAAAGCCTCTGTCGATGAAAAGAAAAAGCATCAAGAGTTTGTCGACCGCATGGTTGATAAAGGATACACTGCAAAGCAAGTGCGCTTATTATGTGAATGGTATTTACGTGTACGTAAGTCGTCGTAGGAGAATGCCTTGTCACGCTTTATTGACAGACGACCAAATGGAAGACATAAAAGTGCGGTAAACCGCCAACGCTTTATGCGTCGGTTTAAAAAGCAAATTCAAGAAGCTGTTCGCCAAGCAATTTCCGGTCGCTCTATCAAAGAAGTAGAAGATAGCGGCGAAAAAATAGTCATACCTGCCAAAGATATTTCTGAGCCCACCTTCTCCTATGGCAGTGGTGGGGTAAGAGATATTATTTTACCTGGTAACAAGGATTTTGTACCAGGTGATCTGATTAAACGCCCCCAAAAAGGCCAAGGGCAAGGTGATTCCAGTGCCAGCAACTCATCTGAAGAAGGTATGGATGATTTTATCTTTGAAATTTCTAAAGAAGAATTTCTAGACATTTTCTTTGATGATCTCGCACTCCCTAATTTAGTGAAAACCCAAATAACTAAAATCCCTACATTTAAAATGGTGAGAGCAGGTTTTACATCTGAGGGAACACCTGCCAATATTAATGTTGCCCGCTCAGTTAAAAATGCCATGGGTAGACGTATTGCATTAGGTGCTTCTAAAAGAAATAAAATCCAAGCACTTGAGAAAGAACTTGAAGAACTTCTCAAAAAAGATCCAAATTCTAGTCGGATAGCGCAAATACAAGATGAAATAGCGCACTTAAAACTCAAAATTGAAACGATTCCGTTTATTGATCCTATTGATTTAAAATATAACTATCGTGTTAAACGCACCATCCCTACCACTCAGGCTGTTATGTTCTGCCTAATGGATGTTTCTGGCTCAATGGATGAAGCGAAAAAGGACATTGCTAAACGATTTTTTATTTTACTATATTTATTCTTAAAGCGCAGCTATGAAAATGTAGAAGTGGTTTTCATTCGACATCATACCTCAGCGAAAGAAGTCAATGAAGAAGAGTTCTTTTATTCAAGAGAAACTGGTGGTACTGTTGTTTCTAGCGCATTAGAGCTAATGAGTGATGTGATGAAAGCACGCTATCCAACGTCAGATTGGAATATCTATGCCGCCCAAGCTTCTGATGGTGATAATTGGAATAATGATTCGCCTCGCTGTAAAGATATCTTAATAAATGACATCTTACCTTTTGTGCAATATTTTGCGTATGTTGAGATTATGCCACGACATCATCAAAGTTTGTGGGAAGCCTATTTAGGCGTGAAAGAGCAGTGTCCACAATTTGCCATGCAAAACATCGAAGACTTAAAAGATATATATCCCGTCTTTCGAGAGCTGTTCAAACGTCAAGAACAAAATGCAGGCTAAGGATCAGTATGCCAAACAAAAAAATTATCTCAAGCTCTTCAGAATGGACGCATGAACTGCTAGAAAAATACGATCTTGAAATTGCTAGAATAGCCAAAAGCTATCAGCTTGATACTTACCCTAATCAAGTAGAAATTATTAATTCAGAACAAATGCTAGATGCTTATTCTTCAGTCGGTATGCCCCTTGGCTACAGCCATTGGTCTTTTGGTAAACAATTTTTAAATGTAGAGAAAAACTATAAACGCGGCCACATGGGTCTTGCCTATGAATTAGTCATCAACTCTAACCCTTGCATTTCCTATTTGATGGAAGAAAATACCCTTGCCATGCAAGCCTTAGTGATTGCGCATGCTTGTTATGGACACAATTCCTTTTTTAAAGGAAACTACCTGTTTAAAACATGGACAAGCCCAGACTCTATTATTGATTATCTGTTATTTGCCAAAAACTATGTGGCACAATGTGAAGAACAGTACGGTGTTGATGCCGTTGAAGAAATTTTAGATGCATGCCATGCTCTGATGAACCACGGCGTTGATAGGTATAAACGACCAAACAAAATTTCCTTACAAGAAGAAAAACAACGCCAATCAAAACGTGCTGAATATCTGCAAACGCTAGTCAATGAGCTGTGGCGCACATTGCCTGCAGCAAAATCAAAAAGTAAAGACGAAAGTGAAAAGCGCTTCCCCGAGGAACCACAAGAAAATATTTTATATTTTGTTGAAAAGCATGCCCCACTTTTAGAAAGCTGGCAGCGAGAGTTGGTACGGATTGTGCGAAAAATGGCACAATATTTTTATCCACAACGACAAACCAAAGTCATGAATGAAGGCTGGGCAACCTTTTGGCATTACACCATTATTAATCATTTGTTTTCTGAACAGCTAGTGAATGATGATTTTATGATGGAGTTTTTACATAATCATACCAATGTAATTTATCAGCCACCCTTTGAAAGCCCTTATTATTCAGGCATTAATCCTTACACGCTTGGTTTTACTATTTTTTGCGATATTCGCAGAATCTGTGAAAATCCAACCGAAGAAGACAAAAAATGGTTCCCTGATTTTGCTGGTAGTGACTGGGTACAAACCCTTGACTTTGCTATGCGCAATTTCAAAGATGAAAGTTTTATCGCCCAATTTCTTTCGCCTAAAGTAATGCGCGATCTTAAGCTTTTTAATATTTTAGATGATGATAGCAAAGAAGAATTAGAAGTAACTGCAATCCATGATGAAAATGGCTACAAAAAAGTTCGCCAAACTTTAAGTGAACATTTTAACATTGGTAATCAAGAACCTGATATTCAAGTCTATAATGTTGATAAAAGAGGCGATCGCTCTTTGACATTACGATATACGCAACGTAATCGTCGGCCACTGGGTGCCCAAGCACAAGAAGTGTTAAAACACCTTTATACTTTATGGGGATTTCCTATCAAATTAGAAACGCTCAATGATGAGGGTGAAATACATTTGCTTTATCAGTGCCCTAGCCCAGATACCAGCACACAAGAAGCACCTTAGCCCCAAGATAGGACCTTTTATCCCAAAATAATCAAGCTAGCATACTATAATCTTGACGCTAGTCTCTCACTTACGTAGAATCTATTACCTCCTTAGAGCTCCTAACTGAAGTAGAGACATGATAGACGAAATCAAGAACCTGCTCTCGTTATACCTTCTCATTCCTCTGGTAGCCGTGGTTGGGGTGGCTTTCTCCCTTCGATTTCGTTTTGTGCAATGCACACATGCGCTTAAAGCCTGGAAATTTTTTATTGGCGACAGAGATCCTTCTGGAAAGCGCTCGAGCTCATTTAGCGCCGTATCAGCCGTATTAGGTGGTAATTTAGGTACAGGTAATATTTCTGGCATTGCCGTTGCGCTTACCATGGGTGGCCCTGGCGCCATCTTTTGGATGTGGATCATGGCAACCGTTGGCGCTATTTTAAAATTTGTTGGCTGTGCGCTTGGCATTTTGTTTCGACAAAAAAATGAGAAAGGTGAGCATGTTGGCGGCCCCATGTATTATTTATCTAAAGGGCTTGGCTTAAAACGTACCGCAAAATTTTATTGCGCGCTTGCTATCTTGGCTGCTGTCACGGTTGGAAATCTGGTGCAAATGAATTCCTTAGCACTACCCTTTACCCAAGCAGGCATACCACCCATTGCCACAGGCGTTGGTATGTGCATTATTGTTGCTGCTGTTATTTTAGGTGGGTTGCATCGTTTCTCTGCAGTCGCCTCCTTTGTTGTTCCATTTATGGCGGTAGGCTATATCGGCTCATGCTTAATGATCATTCTTTTTAATTTTAGCAAGCTCGGCCCAGCAATAGATCTGATTTTCCAATCTGCTTTTTCACCTATTTCTGTTGGTGGCGGTGTTGCCGGTTTTGCAGTGTTACAGGCAATGCGAGTTGGCTTTGATAGAGGTTTGTTTGCAACCGATGTTGGCATCGGCATTGATTCTATTGTTCATTCTAGTGTTAGCAGTAAAACATCTCTCACCGAAACCGAGCTAACACAATGCTAAA
>JBFXKR010000220.1:0-4193 GCA_050173595.1 Candidatus Berkiella sp. | reverse complement strand
TAAAAAAGCACTTTTCACAGGTAATTATACATGACGAACACTGCCGATAATAAACCCTTAGTTATTGTGGGAACAGGTCTTGGTGGTTACAACCTTGCTAAAGAGTTTCGAAAAATAAACAGCGAAACGCCTATGGTGATTATCAGCCAAGGTGAAGGGCATTTTTATTCAAAACCCCAATTATCTACTGCTTTGAGTTTAAGTAAAACGCCATCGCAATTAGTGATTAGCGATGTAAATCAGATGCAAACGCAATTAAAAGCCACCATTTTTACGCAATCCTGCGTTAAAAATGTCGATAGACAAAAAAAATCAATACAATTTGAATCACAAGATCAATTGCAAGACATTGCTTATCAAGATTTAGTGCTTGCCATTGGCGCCGCTCCTAAGCCTTTTTCACTCTTAGATGATCATCAGCATCATTATCGCATTAACCATTTAGAGGAATATGCAAACTTTATTGAAAATTTACCTCATTATGAGCGTTTATGTATTATTGGCAGCGGACTGGTGGGCATTGAGTTTGCACATGATTTAGCAATGGCTGGCAAAAAAGTAGATGTTGTGTCTCTTGATCCTTGCCCACTATATCAATTAGCGCCAGCACCTATTGGGCAAGCTTTACAACATGCATTAGAAAAGCTCAATGTAACCTTTCATACCCAAACGCAGCTGGCACGTGTTTGCAACGAAAATGAAAAATTCGAAATTTACTTAAACACTGGCAAAGCGATTACAGCAGATGCGGTATTAACAGCCATCGGCTTAAATCCAAACACACAACTTGCCAACATGGCAGGGATTAAAACTGAGCAAGGAATAGTGGTAGATAATTACCTTCAAACAAGTGAAAACAATGTGTATGCCTTGGGTGATTGCGCTCAAATTAACGGTACTTGTTTGCAATATGTTGCCCCTATCTTGCAATCAGCACGCGCGCTTGCACAAACCCTTGCAGGTATCCCAACGCAAGTTTCATTTCCCCCAACCCCAATATCGCTAAAAGTAAGCAGCTACCCTGTCATACTCTATCCACCCCTCACTGTTGGCGAATGGGAATTTGACATTCAACAAGATGGCGTGAAAGCAATGTATTACGATTCAAACGCAATTTTAAGAGGCTATGCCCTATCTGGCAAAGCAACTGAGCATAGACAAAGCTGCTCGCAATTGTTAAATAAAACGTTACAAATGGCTTAAATGGATTAACTTTGAAAAAATAAATAACATAAAAATACACTTCTATTAATGCTTACTATAGTTTTATGCGGTAGTTGTTTGTTGCAAAGCAAGAGATTGTCCTACACTTAATTTATAAGAGTTAATTAAGGAACAATCATGGCGCAAGTACACCCTTTTACTAATCCTTTTTTCAGATCTGCAACGTTTGATAGCAATCATAGTAATGATGCTCAATTTAATCCCTATGGCAACTTTTTTAATTTCCATGGTCAAAGCCCCTGGGAAAACAGTGCTAAAATGTCGCAAGACTGGTTTGAGCTTTCGCAACAATGCTGGCAAGCATTCTCAGAGTTGGCAACTTGGCAGCAACAAACACTACATCAAAATATGTTAGATAGTGCACAAGTGATGATGCATTGTATGCAACTGTCTACCAATCCTACACACTTATATCGTTACATCAGAAGAAATTGGCAAAAGCCTTATATGACACTAGGCGCACAATCACTCACTGCAGCCAAGTTATTAACTAAATTAATGACAAATAACATGTGCACCTGGCAAAATGCTTTTCATAAGCATCAATCACATTAAAAGCTTTTGAGTGTTTTGGCAAATTGATTGATAGCATATTCAAGCGCCTCTTGAGATATAGTCAATGGAGGCGCAAATCTCACTGTTGTTTCATGAGTCTCTTTTGAAAGCACACCATTTTCCATGAGTTTTTCACAAATTTTTCTCGCTGGCACTTTAGGATCTATCTCAACACCAATAAACAAACCTTTGCCACGTATATTTTTTATCAACGGATGTTTTAGCGCCATGAGCCCTTCAAGTAAGATCTCTCCCATTTTTTGACTTCTATTCACCAGGGCTTCTTCTTCAATCACAGATAAAACTTCTCGTCCGATACGTGCGCCCAGTGGATTTCCGCCAAAAGTGGAACCATGACTGCCAGGATCAAAAACTTCCATTAATGCTTTAGTCGCTAAAAACATGGATACGGGCAAGATACCGCCCCCTAAGGCTTTACCTAAGATTAAACCATCTGGTTTTACTTTATCGTGTTCAAAGGCAAACATTTGCCCTGTTCTTGCCAATCCTGTTTGAATCTCATCAACTATCAACAGGACTTCGTTCTTTTTGCAAATGTCTTCGCATTCTTTTAACCAACCATTAGGTGGTATAATAATGCCGGCTTCACCTTGGATGGGCTCTACTAAAAAAGCGCAAGTATTTGGCGTTATCGCTTCTTTTAAAGCTTCACTATCTCCAAAGGGAATTGAAACAAACCCTGGCGTGAATGGTCCAAAGCCTTTCTTATAATCTTTATCAGAAGAAAAACTGATAACGCTGATGGTTCTGCCATGAAAATTATTATGCGCAACAATAATTTGTGCTTGGTTTTCTTTGATACCTTTTTTTTGATATCCATAGCGTCGCGCCGCTTTTATTGCTGTTTCAACCGCCTCAACACCCGTATTCATCGGCAATGCCATGTCTAACCCTGATACTTGACACAATTTCTGTGCAAAGGGTAATAACTGATCATTGTAAAAGGCACGTGATGGCACGCTTAATGTGCTTGCTTGCTCGAAAAGTACTTTAAGCAATCGAGGGTGGCAATGACCTAAGCTCACCGCAGAATAGGCAGACATCATATCAACATAGCGTTTGCCTTCAATATCCCACAACCATTCGCCCTCTCCCTTAGTTAAGACAACTGGTATGGGGTGATAATTATGCGCACAAACTGCTAATTCATTTTCAATCCAATCTGAAGTTTTACTCATACGTACTCACTATAACAGCGCGCTGATTAATTTCTCTACCAACATGGCTGTTTTTTCATCTTGATCTCTTGTGGGATCAAACTCGGCAATTTCAATTGCCTTGAGTTTGTCATTTTTTCTAACCTTTTTTAGCGCCCTTTGTACACCAGGCACATCTTTAATGCCATTTGGTTCAGGCACGCCTGTACCAGGTGCAATGCTTGGATCAAATGCATCGATATCAATGCTAACCCCAAAACCTTTTGTGTTTTCACTTACGATATTAACTGCTTCTTCAAAGACGTTTTCAAAACCACGCTGATTCACTTCATCTATAAAATAGATTTTAACATTTAAATTTTTAAGCAACTGTGCTTCTTGCGATTCAAAGCTTCGAATACCTATTAGCACAACATCTGCTGGATTTAATTTAGCACCCGTTAAAGTGAGATTAACTAATGTTGATTCACCATACCCAAGCAAAGTAGCAAGCGGCATACCATGAATATGATGTGATGGGGTCGTTTGCGCGGTATGAGAATCCATATGTGCATCGACCCATATCAATCCAAACTTGCCTTGTGCTTGATGGGCATCAACGACACCACTCCAGGTACCTATGGCAATAGAGTGATCTCCACCTACAATAATGGGGAAATTCTCAGAAACTGAGGATACCTCTTTTGAAAGCTGTTTGTTAAAATCCACAACCTGCTGTAATTGTTCATCGTAGCTGAGTGTTTTTCCAGACTCATAGATAATTTTTGGCGATAATATTGTTCGCCATGGTTGTCCCTTTAGTGATGTGTCTTTTAAATGAGAAGGGCCAAATTGAGCTTCTTTAAAACCTGCTCCCCACCCAAAGCCAGCACCGATAATTTCTATTGGTTTGTTAGGCATAACTATCCTATTTCATTCTATTCATATAAGTTTGGCCCATACTAGAGTGAGATGCTAATCAATGAGCACGTCAAATAAGCTTGCACTTACACTGATATCGATAATTAACAGCCATTGAGATTCATCAGTGCAATTTCAAGGAACCTATTGACACTATCGCACTCTAATTAATAAGCTCATTGAAATAGACAGCATAAATAGCATTCAAAAGACCTTGATCAAATTTGTCTTAACTTGCTGCGCTATTGCATTTGTACTCGCTGCACCCATCCCCCCGTGGGACCCCTGCAGCTGCGTTCAAAAGCAATAGCACATCAATACTTGGATTCGTCCAAA
>JBFXKR010000219.1:0-4198 GCA_050173595.1 Candidatus Berkiella sp. | reverse complement strand
ATGTTTGGCTATGCAACCAATGAAACGCCGGTTTTAATGCCCGCCCCTATTACCTATGCGCACTTGTTAATGATGCGCCAAGCGATGGTGCGAAAAGAAAATATCTTGCCCTGGGTAAGGCCAGATGCCAAAAGCCAAGTCACTTTTGTTTATGAAAACCAACAACCCATTAGTATTGCGAGCATCGTGTTATCAACACAACATGAGCCTGATATAACACAGTCACAAATTATTGAAGCGGTGATGGAAGAAATCATTAAACCCGTTATCCCTGCAAAATGGTTAACCAAAGAAACAAAGTATCATATTAATCCTACCGGAAGGTTTGTGATTGGTGGCCCTATTGGTGATTGTGGTCTAACAGGTAGAAAAATCATTGTAGATACTTATGGTGGGATGGCACGCCATGGCGGTGGCGCTATGTCAGGAAAAGATGCATCGAAGGTCGACAGATCCGCTGCCTATGCTGCACGTTATGTTGCCAAAAATATTGTCAAAGCCAATCTTGCTGACAAAATTGAAGTTCAAGTCTCTTATGCGATTGGTGTCGCAAAACCAACATCGATAGCAGTAGATACTTTTGGCACAGGCAAAATTGCTGATGAAAAAATAGTTAAACTCATTGAAGCACATTTTGATCTACGCCCCAAAGGTATTGTCACCATGTTAGATTTGCTAAAACCGATTTATCGCAAAACTGCCAGCTTTGGACACTTTGGTCGTGAAGATATGGATTTTACGTGGGAGCGTACTGACAAGGCACAACTATTAAAGGAAGCTCTTTAAGGAAATGATGATGAGCCAAAACAAACCTTCAACTGATTACTGGGTTGCTGATTTATCTTTAGCTGATTGGGGCAATAAAGAAATTGCCATTGCCTATACTGAAATGCCAGGCCTTTTAGCTTTACAACAAAAATTTGGTGAGCAAAAGCCACTTAAAGGCGCTCGCATTGCAGGCTGTTTACATATGACGATTCAAACAGCGGTACTGATTGAGACTTTAATCGCATTAGGTGCAAGTGTTCGTTGGTCTTCGTGTAATATCTATTCAACCCAAGATCACGCCGCTGCTGCCATGGCAGCAAAAGGAATAAGCATTTTTGCTAAAAAAGGTGAAACTGAAGAAGAGTATTGGTGGTGCATAGAGCAAACCATCGTCGGCAAAGATGACTGGCGTCCTAATTTGCTATTAGATGATGGTGGTGATTTAACTAGAATCATGCACGAGAAATTCCCTGAATTACTTAGCGATATTAAAGGACTTTCAGAAGAAACCACCACCGGCGTGCACAGACTCTATGAAATGGCAAAATCAAAAACATTAAAAGTACCTGCCATTAATGTGAATGATTCTGTCACCAAATCAAAGTTTGATAATTTATATGGATGCCGTGAATCTCTGATTGATGGCATTAAGCGCGCAACCGATGTGATGATAGCTGGTAAAATTGCGGTCGTATTAGGATATGGTGATGTTGGAAAAGGCTGTGCTCAAGCCTTTAGAGGATTTGGCGCAACCGTATGGGTTACCGAAATTGATCCCATTTGCGCACTACAGGCAGCCATGGAAGGTTATCGCGTTGTTACCATGGAAATGGCCGCAAGTAAAGGCGATATATTTGTGAGTGCTACTGGCAATATTAACGTCATTAACCATGATCACATGCTTCAAATGAAACATGAGGCTATTTTGGCCAACATTGGACATTTTGACTCTGAAATAGAGGTTAGCGCCTTAAAACAATATACTTGGGAGAATATTAAGCCTCAAGTAGATCATATTATTTTTCCTAATAAAAAAAGAATTATTTTATTAGCGCAAGGACGCTTGGTAAATCTAGGATGTGGCACAGGCCACCCGAGCTTTGTCATGTCCTCATCATTTACCAATCAAGTGCTGGCACAAATTGAATTGTGGAAAAATAGTAAGGCATACCCTATTGGCGTTCATACCTTACCCAAAAAACTAGATGAAGATGTTGCCAGGTTACACCTTGATAAAATTGGTGCCCACTTGACAAAATTAAGCGAAGCGCAAGCAAATTATATTGGTGTCAATATAGATGGCCCATACAAGCCTGACTACTACCGATACTAGCCATGTTTATACCACGTATTTATTACCCGCATAACATTGAAAATGGCGAGACGTTTTCGCTTGAAAAAGATACCGCGCACTATCTTTTAACTGTTTTAAGACTAAAAAACGAAGAACAAATCGTTTTATTTAACGGTGAAGGTGGCGAATACACTGCTAAAGTATTGGTAGAAAAAAAACGCGTTCATGTGCATATTCTGAATTTTAAAAATATGAATACAGAGCCACTTTTAGATATTCATTTAGGCCAAGGATTATTGCGCGGCGATAGAATGGATTTTGTTATACAAAAAGCTACCGAGTTAGGTGTTAATAGTATCACCCCATTATTTTCTAAAAATAGTAATGTTAAACTAGATGAAGCACGATCTCAAAAAAGATGGCAACACTGGCATAACATTGCAGTAAGTGCAGCAGAACAATCTGGCCGGGTAAAAATTCCAACCATCCATCCACCGCAAGAACTTACCCAGTGGGCACAATCTGCTTTTGAAGGCAGTTCCATTGTTTTCTCCCCATCTAGCAATCACTCTTTAAAAAATATATCGGTAAATGGTGCCGTGCGCTTTGGCATTGGTCCAGAAAGCGGTTGGGATCCAAATGAAGTGAAGATGATGATATCACATCATTTCATAGCAGCGACTTTAGGGCCACGGATTTTGCGTGCTGAAACGGCAAGCATCAGCGCATTAACTTTGCTTCAGGGATTCTATGGCGATCTATGCGAAGGGGCATTTTCTAAATAGCATTGAATTGATCTTAATAAAATTTTCTTGCATTTGATGTGTGGTTGCTTTGAACGCAGCTGCAGGGTCCCTCGAGGGGATGGGGGCAGCGAGTATAAAGCATCAACACATCAATGCTTCAATTTGTATTAATTGTTAAGAAAGGTATTTAGCGAAGAAGAGAATTTTTGAAGATCAACAATGATAACTTCTTTAGGTAACATACCATCTTTGGTACAAAGTGCTAATTGCATTTTTTCATCAATCCAGGAAATCTCTTGCGGCCTAAGCCTCATTCTTGATGGATGGCTATCAATGATTAAACCAAAATAGGGTACAACAGATTTATTTAAAAACAATGCATTTATTACCGCATAGTTGGTTTTAACATCAGGGTAATCATCAGAGAGATCAGGTAACACTACCGGTAAATTATAACCCCGCCAATCCATTAAACCAATCACAGGTATATCATGATATTTTTTTATGTCAGCTTGTATACCGAGCTCTGCAAATGCCACACTCGGCAGCAAATAATTGACTTCTTTAAAAGAAAACAAAATACAATCAATGATATTTTTTTTAACGATTTTCATATTGCACCATGAGTGGGCGCATATTTCTTGAGCAATGAAAGTAAATCTTCTTCAATATACGGCTTATTCAAATAGGCATCAGCTCCGGCATGCATCGCACGCATACGGTGTTTCTCACCAGATCGTGAGGTTATCATAATCACTGGGATTTTTTTGAGTTTATCACTTTGTTTCATTTTTTCTACGACTTGAAACCCATCCATACGAGGCATCTCTATATCTAATAAGACAATATCAGGTATTGTCTGCTCCATCACATTTAGCGCCTCTACACCATCAATCGCTGTTAACACCTTAAACGCGTGTCGTTTTAAAAATCGACTTGTAACTTGTCTTACTGTAGAGGAATCATCAACAATTAATACTGTAGCTTGAGCGTTCTTTTCAATTACAAAATCATCTGTATGAATGCATTCTTGAATACCATGTCGCATATTCATTTTAGCTAAAGCGCTTTGAATTAGATATTGAGCATTCAACACTAATACTATTTGCCCATCACCCAATAATGATACACCAGAAATTTCTTTGACAAATTGAAGTTGCAGCCCTGCAGGTTTAATAACGATTTCGCGACTTCCTATAAGTTTGTCAATAACAAGGGCAATTTTTTCTTTTTCCGACTGTAAAAATACCACAGGCAATAAATAGTTTTCATTTTCGTTATTTTTCCATTTTTTCTCACCTAATATTTGCGCAAGATAAAACAGATGATAGGTTGTTTGAGCATAATTTATTTGTGCATTTTCACTTGAGAATTTCTCAAGAAGCTCTAC
>JBFXKR010000218.1:0-4204 GCA_050173595.1 Candidatus Berkiella sp. | reverse complement strand
CTATTCACACCAATGCGCCACTAGCTAAATTTTCTTTATCATTGAGCAAATAATCAAATTGCAAATCAAAATATTGTCTGTTTCCTAATTTTGTAACAGGATCTTTAAAGGCTTGTTCTCGCAGTTTTTCGGTTTGTTGAACTTGTTCTTCAAACAGTTGTTTTAAGCGTCTTGACATTGTGTTCATCGCTTCAACAACTAAACGTAGATCAAATGTCCAAGGTAGTGTTTCTTGAATAGCAAATTGTTGATTACAAATCGCCATGGCTTGCGTTGTGATAGCGCGCAAGGGCCGTAAAATAATATAGAGTAAAGCCCAACCTAATATCATGGCCAAGACAGCTGTCATCACGAACCATTGCACTGAATCAATAAACGTCAACCAAATTTGCTGATAGGCAAATCCCGGGTTACTCACGATTTTGATGTTGCCAACCTTACTCCAGCCATCCATAATCAACGCTGTCTTTTCAGGCGTTTCTAAAGGCAAATATTTAATAAACCACTGTGGCACACCATAAAATTTAACTTGCTGATACCGCTCAACGATAGGCTTACCATCAATACCCTCTACTATAATTTTTTTGTAATATCCTCTATCCCAGACAGCATCCACCGCCCGACTAGCTGTAACAACATCGCCCTTTTTCATAATCGTGGTCAATGTCAGCCCTAATGCTGTGGCCGTATCTTGAGAATGTGAAGCAAGTTGTTGATTTAAAAACGACTGCGTATTTTTAACAACAAAACTTATCATTCCTGTGAACAGACATAACAAGATTATCATTCCCGATAACATTAATTGGCGACTTAGTGTCATGTCAGATATCCTTCCATTTTGAAATCTTTCCAGATTTCATTCGTTCACTTAATTCAACCCATCTTTTAAGATCAGATGCTTGACCTATTTGATTTCCTTTTCCTAATTCTTTTGCTTGCCACAATCCGGTACCATTAAAACCATAAATAGGGATCAAATCTGGCCTTTTATCTGCCGGTAAGATTTCTTTATTAATATTGTCTAAAACAAGCGGCACACTATCGGGAGTCTCATAGTAAAGTAGTACCATATGCGCTTGAGCATAAAAATCACTGTTGCCGGTAAATTTGACATACATGATGAGCATTTTGTCATCCGGCACACCCACATCTAACAGTGTAAAATATTTACCTACTGCAAAATCTTCGCAATCACCTGCTCCTGAAACAACAAATTCCAAGGGCGTTGCCCAATAATCGTCTTGTCCCCAATGAACGGAATCTTTTCGATATTCAAGCAAATTAAAAAAGGTATTTACACCTTGAAGCTTTTGCATGACTGGGCCATTTTTATTGTCATTGATCACTTTTTGCCAGGTAATTAACCTTCTTTTTGAAAAATCACCATAAGTTTTGGCTATCTGATCTAAATAGCTTTGTGAAAAATCTGTTGCCCAAGCAAAACAGATAAATAACAGCAAAAGAATAATAGAAAATACTGAGGATAATTTTATAAAGCCTTTTGCTTTGATGTAAGGCAAAAATGCTATTGAATTTTTAGGTTTGGAACTTAATGGGGCTTGCATATGAGAAGATTCTGTTTCATAGACCTTCTTATTTCCTATAGGCCTTGCGCCTAAAGATTGCTTTCAAAGATATCAAAAAAAAAATAGGGCGGGTTAAACCCGCCCTAATGTTACCCTGACTAAGGAACATCTCTCGCATCAAACAGCGGGATGTCTGATTTATCAAAGAAACGTGATGTACCATCGACTAAACCTGTTGGTGCAGGAATGACTTGTTTGGGCAATTCAATTCCTAGTGCTTCTGTTAAGCAACCAGCAGCATTTAATACGCGATACGTGCCAAATAACTCTGTGTATTTTCCAGTGATATAGGCAGTTTTTGCACCATATAACTCATTTTCAGAGTCTAGCAAGTCAAGCAAAGTACGTTGACCAATGTTAAATTGCTTTTGGTAAGCATCACTGGTTCTTGAGCTTGCATCAACATGGTCTTTAAAGTAAGGCAATTGTCGTTTCGCCGTATTGTAAGTGCTCCAAGCTAAACGAACACTTTGAACAACCTGACGGAACGCACGATTTTGCACTTCTTGCGCTTCTTGAAGTTTGTAGCAAGTTCTACCAATGTTGGCGAGATCGCTACCACCTCTAAATAAGTTCCAACGAGCACGAATCATCGCAGAGTTATCATCTGAATCACCAGGTGAACCATCTAAGTTATGATTGCGCGTCATGCCTAATTGAAGGTCAAATCTAGGTACGAACGCAGATCTTGCAACTTTTCTTTCTGCACGTACCACATTTGTGTCTTCAACAGACGCTCTTAAAACTGGATGGTGCTTAATACCCAATTCCACAGCAGCATGTTCTGATGTTGGGAAGTGTTCAGCATGGTTAGGTTTAACTAAGTGATTTGGAACAGGAACGCCTACTTTACGTAAGAATTGCGTTTCAGCATCAGCTAAGTTTGCTTCTTCAGCCATTAAATTGGTACGCGCCAAAGCAACACGACCTTCTGCTTGGTCTAAATCTGCTTTACGACCTATACCGCCTTCGCTACGCTTTTTAATTTGTCCCAAAATAGACTCGTGCTTAGCAAGGTTTTCTCGATTGAGATGAACCAACTCGCGTCTCATTAGAACATCTATATAAGCTTGCACAGAATCTAATGCCACATCTTGTGCAGTGCCGTTAACACGCCAAGATTCAGCTCGAACTCTTGCTTTCTTGCCTTCAACATCATGATACACTGCAAAACCATCAAACAACATTTGAGAGGCAATCAAACTAAACTCTGTACGAGTTAAAGTTTTAGTACCTTCATTTGGTAATCCAAAAGCAGCTGCTGTTGTACCATTTGGTACTGGTAAAAGAGGATTGGATGCTCTTGTTGTTGGATTGTTTGTGTATTGCTGCCCCCAACCTGATGCTAAATCAAGTACTGGGAGGTAACCAGCATATGATTGTCGCAACTCTTTATCGACCATGTCTCTTGTATTGGTATTAATCAAGAGATCTGGAGAGGTCGCAAGCGTGTGAGCTACCGCTTCTTTAAGGGTATACGCAAATGCTTGGCTTCCAAAAGTCAACGCGATTGAAGGTAAGAGTATTTTTAAAAATCTATTTTTTGACATATCGTTGTCCGCTCTTTCCGTCTATCCTTATACGCCCGCAGGACACCAGCTGGTTATCTACTTATCTAAAAATAGACCTGCTAGCTCGTCCATCTCGTACAATATACCCTTCAATGTGAAGAAAGTGAATTTTTTCAGCACAGATAAATGTAAATATTATTTTTAATTATCTTTCTAAGAAGAAGTTACTAACTAAAAATTGTATTTTTAGTGTTGCTTATCGGAGGGATCGTTTTGTTTTGAAGTTTCCTTGCTTACCTTGGCGCCATGCCATATCGCAGACAACTGTTGATGTCTATTCATGTAAAGCGCAAGCTGCAATCTATCTGTAATGCCTATCTTTCTAAATATAACGCCTAAATGCGCCTTTACAGTTCTTTCTGAAATATTTAGCTGTTCGGCTATTCTTCTGTTACTGGAGCCTGTTGCAACTAACGCAGCAATTTCGCCTTCCCGCGGCGTCATTGCTGCAACGCCTTTATCTAGGCGTTGGGCCTCAGCATGTTTCACTTGGGTAATATCTTCAATTTCTGATAATAGTCTTGAAACAAACTTCCTATCGACCCAAAGTTCATTCATTAAAACTGTTTTAACGACTTTAGGTAACAATTCTAAGTTCAGTTCAAAACTACAATAGGCCTTAGCGCCAAAAAGGACTGCTGAAATTTCTTCTCGTTGATTAGGAGATTTGGTCATCACAACAATATGCAAATCAGGTTGAATTTCTTTTAAGGAAGAAACTTCATTGATGCCAGATTCGCCTAACATCGCCAAATCGACAATCAACACGTCAAGATTGACCTTTTTTAAACATAAATCGAGGGTGCGCCTATCATGCACATCCACTTCATAAATATCATAAAAAGGCGCGAGCGCCTGATGCCAGATCACAGCGCGCTCTACATCTGCACAGGCTATGAGAATCATCTCTTAGCGCTCCCTCATGGCATTTTTCTTCGCCTTGATAATTGGCTTGAGCAAGTATTCAAGTACTGTCTTTTGACCGGTTAGAATGTCAACAGTAGCACTCATCCCTGGGATAATTTGTAAACGCTCTCCATGCTTACC
>JBFXKR010000217.1:0-4209 GCA_050173595.1 Candidatus Berkiella sp. | reverse complement strand
GTTTTGCAATGCTGTATATACTCATAATATAATCAATTATTTAAAACTTATTGATTTTAATGACAAAAATTGTATCAGTTCCTATTTAAGTTTGTATTTTATATATCAATCTATACTTATAATTTCATATCAAACTAAGCTAATTATCATCTTTGCACTAAAGGATTTGAAGTTATGGCAACTTTTTTCAGCATTAACCCTGCCACAGGTGCTGTGATTAAAGAATTCAACGCGATGGCACAAAGTGAAGTTAATCAAACCATTACACATAATCATGAAATTTATCATGCTTGGCGAAAAATCACGCTTGATGAGAGAATTAAATTCGTCAAAAAGCTTAGCGATTTGCTTAATTCTAAACATGAAGAATACGCAACAATTATTACAATTGAAATGGGTAAACTTTTTAGCGAAGCAAAAGGTGAAGTTAAAAAGTGCGCAAAACTATGTGATTTTTATGCGCAAAATGCGAACAAATTTTTATCCGATGAGCTTATCACGACAGAACATCTTAAAAGTTATGTATCCTACCAGCCCCTTGGTATTGTGCTAGGCGTTATGCCGTGGAATTTTCCTTTTTGGCAAGTATTTCGATATGCCATACCCGCATTGCTCGCTGGCAATACTGTACTATTAAAACATGCGTCGAACGTGCCTCAATGCGGCATTTTACTAGAAAATATTTTTAAAGAAGCCGGCGTTGAAGGGTTCTCAAATCTTATTATAACCAGTGAAATGGTATCAAGTGTCATAACAAATAATTATGTAAAAGCGATTACTTTAACAGGCAGTAATAAAGCAGGTGAAGCTGTTGCTCAACTTGCAGGTTCGCAAACAAAAAAGACAGTATTAGAGCTTGGTGGTAGCGATCCTTACATCATTCTAAAAGATGCTGATCTCAATCTTGCCATTGAAAAGTGCGTAGAGAGTCGCATGCTAAATGCAGGTCAAAGTTGTATTGCCGCAAAACGTTTTATTATTGAACAAAGTATTTTTGATGATTTTGTTGAAGGTTTTAGAAATAAGCTTACACAATATGTGCCCAATGATCCATTTGATGATGCAGCGAATTTAGCACCTTTAGCAACTGAAAATATTCGAAAACACCTCCATGAGCAAGTTCAACAAAGCATTAAACTTGGTGCTCACTGTATCATTGGTGGTGATAATATTGATCACAGCGGTTTTTATTATGCGCCAACGATTTTAACTAATATAACACCCAATATGCCTGCCTATGATGAAGAGCTATTTGGTCCTGTTGCTAGCATGATAAAAGTAAAAAATGAAAACGAAGCCATCAAGGTTGCGAATAACAATCCATTTGGGCTTGGCGGTGCTATTTTTTCAAAAGATATTCAAAAGGCAGAAAAGCTTGCAAGAGAAGAATTGCAATCAGGCAGTTGTTTTGTTAATGATTATGTAAAGTCTGATCCACGTTTACCATTTGGCGGCATCAATAGTAGTGGCTATGGTCGTGAATTATCCCATCATGGTATTTTAGAATTTACCAATATCAAAACGGTTTGTGTGAATTGATGTGCCATCGCTACGAGTAGTCATCTTAGTACATTACTTAAATATCAATTGCTATCAGGTTTTCTCACAAGCCCTTGCATGCGTATTTCTGTTCTAACTAAATATTAATTAATGCCTGACATGAAAAATCTAATAGATTATATTAGTTATACCTATTTTGCTAAGAATCTACTTATTACTGCATGGAGTGCTACATGGCCGAGGAAAAAAAGTGCCCAGTTTTTCATGGAAATTCTCAAGTTGGAACAAGAACAAACAAAGACTGGTGGCCAAACCAATTAAACCTTAAGCTTCTAAGGCAGAACTCCCCGAGTTCTGATCCGTTAGCACAAAATTTTAATTACAAAGAAGCCTTTAAAAAGCTAGATTACAATGCATTAAAGAAAGATCTGACCGCGCTCATGGTTGATAGCCAAGACTGGTGGCCAGCAGATTTTGGTCATTATGGTGGCCTATTTATTCGAATGGCATGGCACAGCGCGGGTACTTATCGCATTGGCGATGGTCGAGGTGGTGCTGGTTTAGGTCAGCAACGCTTTGCGCCGCTAAACTCTTGGCCTGATAATGCTAACCTCGACAAAGCACGAAGGCTGCTATGGCCTATAAAGCAAAAATATGGCCAAAGCATTTCTTGGGCTGATCTTATCATTCTTACCGGAAACGTAGCGCTTGAATCAATGGGTTTTAAGACATTTGGATTTGGTGGTGGGCGTGCTGATGTTTGGGAGCCTGATGAATCCGTTTATTGGGGCAAAGAAGCAACTTGGCTGGACGATAAACGTTATACAGGAAACAGAGAGCTTGAGAACCCCCTTGCTGCAGTGCAAATGGGACTTATCTATGTTAATCCAGAAGGGCCAAATGGTAAGCCGGATCCACTGGCTGCAGCGATAGACATTCGCGAAACCTTTGCCCGTATGGCAATGAATGACGAAGAAACGGTAGCGCTTATCGCGGGTGGGCATACTTTTGGTAAAACGCATGGGGCAGGGGATGCCAAACTTGTAGGCCCTGATCCAGAGGCAAGCCCAATTGAAGCACAGGGCTTGGGTTGGCTAAGCCGCCATGGCTCTGGTGTTGGTAAAGACGCCATAACGGGAGGCCCAGAAGTCACTTGGACCGAAACCCCAACAAAATGGAATCATAACTTCTTTAAAAATCTATTTTCATATGAATGGGAACTCACGAAAAGTCCAGCAGGGGCTTACCAATGGAAAGCAAAGGGTGATCCTAAAACAATTCCAGATCCTTTTGATGCAACCAAGCGGCATACTCCCACGATGCTTACAACCGATCTTGCTTTACGGTTTGATCCAATTTATGAAAAAATTTCTAGGCATTATTATGAAAATCCTGAAAAGCTAGAAAAGGATTTTGCAAAAGCCTGGTTTAAATTAACCCACCGCGATATGGGGCCACGATCACGCTACCTTGGGCCAGAGGTTCCTGCCGAAGAATTGATTTGGCAAGATCCTGTGCCAGCTGTTAATCACAACTTAATTGATGAACAAGATATCGCTGATCTAAAAGCTAAAATACTTGAATCAGGGCTTGCTATTTCTGAATTAGTATCAACTGCATGGGGATCAGCTTGCACCTTTCGTGGCTCTGATAAACGTGGTGGTGCTAATGGCGCTCGTATACGCTTAAGCCCACAAAAAGATTGGGAGGTGAATCAACCTAGCTTGCTTAAAAAAGTACTTGATACACTGACTAATATCCAAAAAGCTTTTAACGATAATGAGCAAGCTAAAAAGAAAGTATCACTAGCTGATCTGATTATCCTTGGCGGCTGCGCAGCGATTGAAAAGGCAGCTAAAACGGCAGGCATTCAAATAAAAGTACCTTTCACGCCAGGGCGCACAGATGCAACTCAAGAACAAACAGATATCGAATCATTTTCGTACCTTGAGCCTTATGCCGATGGTTTTCGTAATTATCTAAAAGCTAATTATTCAGTGCTAGCTGAAGAGTTACTCATTGATAAAGCGCAGCTTTTAACCCTGACAGTGCCACAACTGACGGTATTGATTGGTGGCTTGCGTGTGTTGGGTGCGAATGTTGGCAATTCACCACATGGCGTTTTCACAAAACAACCTGGTGTGCTTAGTAATGACTTTTTCATTAACCTCTTAGATATGAATACACACTGGAAAACAACTGCTGATCCTAATGTCTTTGAAGGGCAAGACCGCAAAAGTGGTGCAGTGAAGTGGACAGGAACGCGTGTTGATCTCATTTTTGGCTCTAATTCTGAGCTTCGCGCTATCGCTGAAGTATATGCCTGCAATGATGCCAAGGAAAAATTTGCTCATGATTTTGTCAAAGCATGGGTAAAAGTGATGGATAATGATAGGTTTGATATACAAAGCTAGGTAGCTATAAATCGTAAACTCATGATTTATTGAGCATTAATATGACTGTCATCAACTAAGGGTGACGGTTTGTCGGCATAGGTCCTCAATACCTTGCTTTTAGCATGAGGCTACGCTAAATTATTAACAATATTATGTTTTAACTTCTTTGGATAAACCATGCTCCCTATCCAAATGCTCACCCAGAGTGAGCTTTCAATAAAAATCTAACCTTTTTAGGTTAATCGACTATTTGTCAAAGCTCTCTCCTTGAAAAAAGCTTTTAGTAAATATTTTTCAAATCGGAGACGATTTT
>JBFXKR010000216.1:0-4239 GCA_050173595.1 Candidatus Berkiella sp. | reverse complement strand
GATTGCGCGCACCATCAAAATTTGCTGGGGTTAAGATTGCATAATCGCCAATACTTAAACCATTATTCGATGGCTTCATGTAGGTTAAATCGCCCCACACTGCTAAGTGATTAACGGGATCTTTGACCAGAGCATGAGCTGCTATGGGCGCGGCCATACTCACTGCTAACATTGTGCCGAATGTAACCTTGAGTGCATTTTTCATGGAAGAGTCCTTATCAAGTCCTAAAAATAAATCGAAATCTGTTATCTATATGTACTACTTATTTTTGAAGTTAGTTTACGATTTATCAGTTCAACAACTAAAACGATAAAAATTTTCAACTCAACTTCAGACACATGTAAGAAAATAAACAAATTAAAATGACGTTAAAGATAGGCTAGTACAGGATTTGAAAGTGGGCAAAGTTAGATAGCAAAAAGATTTTTAAGATAATGTGTGGAGAATTTAAAATAGTTAGTCAGCTTGTTTTTGTTGCGCTATGATTTTGCGGATGAAGAACATGCCCCACTCGCAAGGCGAGCGGGGCATGTCATAAAATCAAACTGCGAAGCAAAAAAAACGGGAGACAAGCTCCCGTTTTTTCGTGACAACACTTTCTTTAGGATTGTGCGCCGCCCAATTTAAAGCGTAAGAATGGACCCCATTTGCCCCAATCTTGCGCCGCGCCAAGGTAAGGCGCAAAGTTTTGAGGAACTTGAGCGTTAGCTGCGCCATTCACCTGATAAGCAGTGTTACCATTTTTAAGCACATTAAACATGTTCATGTATTTCATGCCCAATGCAATATCCCATTTCGCGCCATGCATTTCGCGTTTGAACGCACAATGGAAGTTCACACCAAAGTTAATATCTAACTTACCAACAATAGAATCACTTTCAAAAGGTTGATAATCATAATAGGTACCTTGTGGAGAACCGCCACCAGGGAATCTGACAACATTGAAAGTTTGGCTATATTCATTTTCCATTTTCAATAAGACAGCATTAGCACCGGCAAACACATGCCAGTGTGGATTGCTGGCATACCAACGTGACATCAAGCCAAAACCGGGACCAAAACCTTTAATTAAATTTTCGGTTTCTCTGGTTCTATATTCTGCGCCTGAACGTTGAGAAATGGTTTCAAAAGTGTTCTGACGCAGTCTGTCGTACTCTAAGAAAGCCAATACATCTAAGCAGAAATGATCGCCAAAGTGTAAATCATGCACCGCACCCACTCTGAACTCATGTGCATTCACATCATATTCATAAGTGCCAAAGCTTTCAGGAAAGGCTATTGTTGGCACTACACCTAAATTACGAATATTTACATTGGCTTCTAAGTCATTGTCATTTTGAGTGTGATCATAGCTCACAAAGAAGCGCGTGTGATGGCTACGAGGAGCACGTATGCTAATGCCAAAAGCATAATCAAATTCACTTTCTGGCTCAAAAAAGAAATGGTTGCGAGTGCCATCAAAAGCTGCTGCTGCAGAAGGCTGTGCAAAATCACCCACGCTTAAGCCATTGTTTGAGGGTTTCATGTAAGTCACATCGCCCCAGGCAGCCACATGATCAAACCAATCTTGATGCGCAACAGCGGCGATTGGCGCAGCCATACTCACTGCTAGCATGGTACCAAATGTAAGCTTAAGTGCTTTTTTCATGGATAAGTCCTTATTGATCCAAAATAAACAAAACTTTTTCTTGGCTTCCTGGCTTGTATCAACAAGCTGCGTTATGTAAGAAAAATGAACAAACTTAAAACTTGTATTGGAGATAGACTACCAACGATATGGGAACATACACAAGTAAAAACAAAAAATTTTTTACATTTTTGATTGCGCAATGGCAAATCGTGAACTACAAGGCAGCGTTGGCAGAAATTTTGGGGATTTTATTTTTTTACTTAGGAAGATAACAATACTTTTATCTTCGCAGGACGCTAAGCTCTTGTTCAATGCGAGAGTCTGGAAAGTCCTTCTACGCTCTTCGAGCTTCGCAGGACACAAAGCACTTGTTCACTGCGAAAGTCTGGAAAGTCCTTCTACGCTCTTCGAGCTTCGCAGGACACAAATTACACTAACTCACTTTGCGCGAGTGACACTCGCTTAAGTGAGCAAGTGTAATTAGTGGTGGGTCGTGATGGATTCGAACCATCGACCAACAGATTAAAAGTCTGCTGCTCTACCAACTGAGCTAACGACCCCAAACCAAGGGCCGTATCATACCCTAATCCTTTGAAAGTTCAAAGCATAACAATCTGACTATTAACGCTTTATTTTTTATTTCTTTTTTGCGCCTTGGATTTTTTGCGCCTTGGATTTGTGGGCTACGGGCTTTGGTTGGGCGTTTTTGGCTTTAGCGGCTCTATCTTCTTCAATGGACCTTTTAAAGGAATTTAGCACTGCCGATGGCTCTTGTTGGGGATTCTCGACTGGTTTTGCAGCAGCATTCTCTGGCGCAAAGCGGGGAGATGGTCTTGGTCCATCTATTTGATCATCTTCATGAGGAGAATCATTTTTTGGCGGCGCTGGCTGTGCCTGCTGCTGTAAAGGCTGCTCAAGCATTTGACTTAACATTGGTCTGCCCAGCAATAAATAAAAGCCAGAGCCGACCCCTAAAGCCCAACTCAGTTTAAAAGCAGCAATTGGCGACGCCCCCAGCAAAAATACGGAAGCTAAAAAACTAACGTAAGGCGCAGAAAAACTAACCGTATCGGCAAAGGTACGCAGCTTGTTTTTGAAAATTGAATTAAAACCATGTGTGCCAGTTGAAACCGCATAGTAAAGGTTCCCTGCGATGATTGAAGCAAAAGCGCCAACAAACAAGTAGCTTGAATAGGGAGCTAGAAAGGTTGGCAAAGCCAATTTAAAAAGGTAATTAAAATAATTAGCAAATAGCTTCACAAGCTCCCAAATAGGAACTGAATTGGCAACATAGCCAATCGCAAAAGCGACCATGGCATTGACTAAGCCATAGCCTACGCTCAGCAAAGGTGAGTTAATCAGCAATAATCTGTTTTGTATTGTATATCTACGCTCAAGGCTCTGTTGGTATTTTTGAGCACTCGAGGGAATTGGCTTTGCAGCGCCTGCTTGTGGACCGCTTTTTAGGGACATTTACTCACCACTTTGAAAACTGACAAAATGTATAAAATGACCGACAAAATAACATAGCAACAAAACTATGTCAAATAACTTTCAAAAAATTATTAGATCTTGCCTTCTTGTTGCATTCTTTGTAAGCGTGAATCTGCAAGTTGGGCAGAAGTGGTACCAGGAAACTGGTTTTTCACTTGATTAAGAAGCTCTGTACAGCGCTTAAATTGACCTTTGTTGTATTCAACATACCCCAATTTCAACAATGAATCCGCAGCTTTAGGGTGCTTGGGGTATTGGTTATAAACCATATTGAAAGATTCGGACGCTTTATCAAGCTCCCCTTTGGTGAGGTAGATTTCACCTAACCAATACTGAGCATTAGGCGCATATTTACCGGTTGGCGCTTGGCTAAGCATGTTATTAAACGCTTTGATTGCCCCATCAAAATCACGATTTTGCACCAAGCGATAGGCTGCCTGGTAAGCTTTTTCATCATTAACCGGCATTGCTTGTGCGTTCACGGATCCTTGCTCTGGCACATCGCTCACAAATTGGCTTGGGGTATTTAATTCTAAAGCTTGAGGTTGGGCGTTACTTGTGGTGCCCATATCTTGATTTGGTACATGCACCGCGGCGTTGGTTGCACCAACACGTTTATCTAGATCCAGGTAAAGCTTTTTGTTTTGCTCTTGCATTTGTTGCATTAGGTAAGCCTGCTCTTCTACTTTACCGCGCAACTCTTGCATTTCTCTTTGTAAATATTCAATTCTTTGCAAAAGATTCAAGGCATTGTTTTGCCCAGCATCATCAGCGTTTTGATTCGCATAAGATGGCGCACCACCTTGCGAACGAGATTCCACGCTTGCAATAGCACATGCTACCCCTGCATAGCACAGGGATAGCATGACTAGAAATGCTTTAACAGGAGCTTTTTTGGCTCTGGTTAATGGCATCTTATTCCTCATACACAACGACAGCGCGACGATTTAATGCTCTATCTTCTGCTGAATGACCTAATGAATCTGGCTTTTCTTTACCAAAGCTCACAGTCGCTACTTGGTTGCCAGAAACACCTTGTGACATCAGCGCATCAGCAACTGAACGTGAACGTCTTTCACCGAGTGCTACGTTATATTCACGGCTTCCGTTTTCT
>JBFXKR010000215.1:0-4237 GCA_050173595.1 Candidatus Berkiella sp. | reverse complement strand
ATAGCCACGCCAATCGTGTTCGTAAACCCAGATCCGGTTGAAGTACAATCTGAAAAGCGAGTGTCCTTTAATGCGCATTTATAAACACCATGCCCTGAGTCATTAGCGACATAAACTATGTTATTGGCATGATTAAAAGCAAGTCCAACAGGTCTTCCACTCATAGAAGCACTGGTATCAACACAGCCAGTAAAGTCTCCCTTTTCAATATCGCATTTTGAAACACGAATTGCCTCTTCGTTATTGGTAACAAAGGCACTATTCTCATCTTGTGTTAATGCAATATCAAATGGCTTTGTAAAGGCAACGCCGACACCCGAATCAACACAAGCGCTAAATAAACCTGCACCATTAATAGCGCATTTTGATACGCTGTAATTAGCTTTGTTGTTGCCATAATTGGTAATATAGGCTGTATTTTGAATACTGTTAATAGCAATACCAACTGGACTATCAAAAATCGCCCCAACACCTGAATCAATACATTTTTCAAACACGCCATCTTCTTTGACGTTACAAGTTGAAACGGTATTAGCATTGTAATTTGAAATATAGGCACGTTTTGGCCCAATGCAAGGTGGATTACCAAGCCCAAGTGCTTGAAATTTGGCCAAGGCAGACAAGCAATCAAGTTTATCTTTTCTACTTGGATCGGTACATTTTAAATCTTCACAATACTTATTGCACTGTTCATATGCCTTTTTAGATTTAGCTTGTGTTTTCAAGCTTTCACATACTGGCGCCTTTTGATCCTCAAGCTTGTGTTGACTATGTTGTTGCGCTTGAGCCCAAAGTTCAAAATTAGTACAGACAAGTACTGTAAATAAACCTAATTTAACTATATTAGCAATGCTAATATAACGCATGAAGATGGTTCCCTTCTCTACCTGGTAGTCAATATTACCAGTATTAAAACATCATTGACTCTTAGATATTTTAGCTTATCTTTTGAAGGGGCAAATTGACATGAACCGTAAATAAAAATAGGCTAAATAGCATTCAATAAAACTTGATCAAATTTGTTTGTATTTGCTGTGCTATTGCATTTGTTCTCGCTGCACCCATCCCCCCGTGGGCCCCCTGCAGCTGCGATCAAAAGCAATAGCACATCAATGCTAAGATTTGTCCAGAGTGTAAAGAAAGGTATTTAGATTTCATTACACTCAAAATCTAGGCTATCATGTTATTGGCCAAGTTTGTTTGGACTCTTATTCTCTACTTCAGGAAGAAAGTCAACATAGGTTCTAGCACCATCAGTCAGCGTTTGTGCTTGAAGGCCAAGCTTAACTGCTTGCTGACTTGCTTCTACTGTTCTTTGTGAATAATCAATTACATACGGCAATGCGCGTTTAACAACGCTTCCAATGAAATTACTCGTTGTGGTCACAGCAGATGCTAACGGTGCAGGAAGCATGCCTTGTGCTGCTTGATTGAACTTTTCAAGTACTTCTTTGCCGTTGTTTTGTACAGCAAGTGCATCTAACTCAATTTGCTTAGCATAAAGCGCAGCTAAAATTGCTTTCTTGAGCGCTTCATCTGTTGTTGCTTCAACAGTATCTAATGTATCATTCGCTGTAGTTTGATCAAAATTTAACATAACATTACCTCATCATAATTTACAATTTAAGATTACAAAACTAATTTATTTTCCTGAAGACTATCTGCTTTGTTTTGCTGCTTGACTATCGTTGTGGTCGCTGGCTTGCAACCAAACACATAATAAGAAGTCAAATAGCCAAAACGATATCCCCCCTTCCCCGCACACCAGTCATCATAATTAGAAGCTTGTGTCGCCTCTTGGTTGATTTTTATCTCATTCCTTTTAATTTGCGTATAAATACTTGTTAAAAAAGCCTTATCAAAATCAGATTCTTGATTGCTATCATCTTTATTCATGCCACGATTATTTCTAATAAAGCTTTCAACTGTCATTTTATTTCTGTTTTGTTTGTTGTGTAGATCAGTGTTAAGCATCACTGTTGAATATGCCAAGATAACGCAAGCATCTTTTGATTTAAATTCAAAGCCTTGTTGCTTACAATTGTCTTGGTAAAACTTTGTACCAAAATTTTCCATTATTCTGTCAATAATTTGTGCTTCGCCTTCAAATTTAAAGTCGGTGAGCACTTTTCGTAAAGCGTCCGTAAAGGACATTCCCCTAAAGTCCATTTTATCGATATATGCTTTTAATAACGCTTGATTATCTTTATGTGTTAAGCATTGACCTAAAGTGTCATAGGCTAATTTATCTCTTAATTGATTTAATAATTGTGCTTGTTTAACAGGACATTGCCCCATCGTAGTGTTGGCTTGAAGGTAAGCCATACCATCTTTATGGTGATTGTGAAATCGCTTTAAAAATTCTGCTTCAATAAACTCTTTTGAACCTATCATAATGAATACCTATTCATGTTTACTTCAATATGGGTGAATCTTACCAAATGAGTTAGCGAGTGAACACTCACATAAGACAAGCCGTCGCGTTTACAAGATAACCTGACTTAAAAGAGGATTTAAGCCGATAAAATACCCATTAATAGTCTCAAATAAGCCCTAACAACCTCTTCTTTAAACAGCATTTTTAACAATACTGATGGCATGCGACCTATACTCAAAGACTTGATGGCGCGCAAAATGAGGCATTTATGGCTATTTCCATGCACACAGATCCAGCACTTGCTGCAAGTTCTTTAAAACAACAACAGATGAATTTGTATCTTAAAATTCAAGACGGTGAATTTGAAGGTTCTCGTTGGGATAAAAATGATGCAAAGGTTGTATGTCCCAATATTTTGCAGATCATGTCGCTATGGAACAACATACAAATGCGCTCACGTGATGATATCTTGCTTGCTGTTAGCGCAAAGGAGCAAAAAGCCATTTTCAAGTATTATAGTGAATTAATGAATCAGTGTGCACATATCGGTGATTTTCAATCCGCTTTTGCAATATACACAACTTTAAATTGTGCTGCCATTGGTCGACTACAAAAAGCATTAATAGATAATACATCTAGTGCATACTTAGCAATGGCACATGCACTGTTTGATCCTGCTTTAAAATTTAAGCAGTTAAAACAAAATCAGACCGATTCTCTTCAAAAAGGCCCCGTTGTCCCTTTAATGACAATTATGCTGGCTCCCTTTTTAGATGCTGATGGTATAATAGCGACAAAGGATGCAAGTAGTACTCAAATTATAGCGATTGAGCATGCGCGCCAAAAAATCAGAGCAAATGCCATTCAACAGTTTAAAGAATATACAAAATCAATGATTGCATCAAATACCTCTAATTTGGATATTAAGTTACCGTTAATGAATGAGGATAAAGCTTATGCGTTATCTATTGCCATTCTTGCAAGAAAATCAAATAGCAATCCAAATCCACAGTTATTTTCAAACATAAGTAACATTAACAAACTCAGAAAAGAGCTGGGCCTAGATGAAATTGCCGACCAAATGGAACTTGATATGAGGACTTCAAAACTTGAGCATAAAATTAAACACTTTTTAGCTGATGTTTTAGCAAGATTAAAAAATATTACTCGCACACTGCAGTATGAAGTGAATTTTGAAGCAATATTTGATTATGTTGCCAAAACCATTGCCGAACATCCAGATCCGAATACCATAGATAGTTTAAAAACAATATTACCAAACTACATTGCAGGAAAACCAACTGATTCCATCATGCCAGCAGCCCAAGTTTGCACCGTTACACAGCTGTATGTTACAACTTTAGATGCTCTAAAAGACAAAATTAAATCATTGGAACAATTCTCCATCACTGACTCAAGCACTATCACTCCTGCCTTCAGCAAGGAGCTTACACCTAAAAGCGCTAATGCTGATAAAGCTAAACCGATGGAGGATATCACTGATGATATTGAAGCTCAATTTAACCAAAACTTCAGTATTATCAAGAAAAAATCGAAAAAGCGCCTTCATAAAAAGAGTGTATAGCTATTTTTAGTTTATAAACATCAAGTCATTTTAAATGCTAAGGAGTTATAAAATGATTCATTCCAATCAAAATGATGATAGTAAATCACCAAAAAAGCAACCTAAGCAGGTTCACTTTGATATGAGTTTAAATACTGAGCATGTTGTTGATACCTTTTATCCAAAAGGAAATAAAAAACCTGGCCAAGAGCTTAACGCACAAACTCGAATCCCCGTTGATATTAAGCAAAAGAAGAAGGTAAAAATATATTTAGAAAATTATGATGAAAAATACA
>JBFXKR010000214.1:0-4263 GCA_050173595.1 Candidatus Berkiella sp. | reverse complement strand
GATATGATTAGAAATGCAAAAAAAGAGTCGATGGAAGATATTATCAAACGCCAAGCTTTAATTGGTGGAGTTGATTTATACGATTTCATTGATGATGAAAGTGATGGCTGGAAAAAAGAAGATATCCTCGCACGAAATGAATTCATTATAAAGTTCTATCAATATGCCAAAGATCGACGCGGTTGGGGGATAAAGACCTGGACTGAGTGGATAGCCAAAAACAAATAATTATCGCCTTCGTAAATTTACCTACAACTTCGTTAGCTGCGCACTCTCACTATAGTCGTGTATTAGAATACACTCCTATACTCTTCACGCTCGAATTTTAGGTTTTGTTGGCTGCGCTCATTCACCCCTGTCATGCACCAAAACGTGCACTTCAGGGGCTTCATTCTCTTGCCGCCTCACCTAAAATCCGATCGTTTTGAGTATATAGCTTCGATTGCTTGCTGCCTTGTTGTAAACAAATTTTCATTGGCGATACGCCTTCGCAAATTTGCCTACAACTGCTAATCGCAAATTAGTCTATTTTAGGGCCGGCACGGAGACTGAAGGATCCCCTCATATTTTGAGAAAATATATCTAAAATTCAAAGGATTGTCATTGCGAGGGCGTTTACGCCCGTGGCAATCCAGTCTCTTGATATAATCTTCTGGTTTGCTTCGCTTTGCTCGCAAAGACACAGTAGACATGCATAACGTTTTGTGATCTTCTATCGTTGCGAAACAAAAAGGAGAACAAGCGTCATGCATGTTGTTAAATTGTTACATAATTTGGTTAAAAAATCATGTGTTGGAATCCACGCTAAGAAACTAAACTCGCTATTTATTGTGGTGATGGGGTTAACAATAGGGTCAAAATTGTCAGTTGCTGGGATTGGTCGCGCTTTATATTCCAAGGCAAAAGCTAAAAACAAAATTAAGCAAGTCGATCGTCTTGTGGGCAATGTAAAATTACATGCTAAACGAGATAAATTTTATTCTTTTGCTTGCAAAATGGTAATAATTAATTCAAAACAAACTCCGATTATTATTGATTGGTCTGGTTTACCAAATCCAAATTATTTTTTATTGAGAGCAGCTGTTCCTACTCGTGGCCGTTCATTAACAGTTTATGAAGAAGTTCACCCCAAGGAAAAGCAAAATAACCACAAGATTCATAAAGGATTTTTAATTAAATTAAGCAAAATGATTCCTCAAGGATGCAAGCCCGTTATTATAACCGATGCAGGTTTTCATAGCCCTTTTTTCGGCGAAGTTGAAAAGTTAGGGTGGGATTTTGTTGGCAGAATACGAAATCTTACCAAATATAGATTTCTGTCATCAAAAGATTGGTTTTCCTGCAAAGAACTGTATAAGAAGGCTTCTAAAATACCTAAATTTATTGGTGAGGTGATACTCAGTAAATCAACACCAATAAAATGTTTCCTCTTTTTATTCAAAGGTAAAAAAAAAGGACGGATTGCTAAAAATAAGCATGGCAACCGAAGACAAAGTAAAGCAAGCAAAGTATGCGCCAAAGCGAATAAAGAGCCTTGGTTGCTTGCCACTTCATTGACTATGGGCAAAAAAATAGCAAAAAAAGTTGTCCAATTTTACAAAAAAAGGATGCAAATTGAAGAAGGATTTCGTGATATTAAAAACTCACGTTTAGGGTTTAGCTTTGAAGAATCATTAACTTATAAACCTGAAAGATTTGAGATGTTGCTACTGATAGCAATGTTAGCAATTTTGGCTGTAACTATATTAGGGAAAGCAGGCGAACAAAGTAAATTGCAGTATGCCTATCAGGCCAATACTATTCGTAACAGAACAGTACTTTCACTATTTTTCTTGGGATGCCAAATTATAAAAGACAAAAATGTTAAATTTAGCACAGAAGAATTACTCGTGGCATTAAGCGCGCTAATATCCACCGTAAACAAATGGGAGGATATTAACGCATGATTTTAAAAAATGAGGGGATCCTTCAGTCTCCGTGCCGGCCCTTTTAGAATTTAAGGAAAATCATGTGTAGAGGCAGATCTGCGTACCAGCCCCTTGTTATTTGAAGCAGGCACTAAAACATCTAACCAGAAATCAATAACGCTTGCTTGGCCATATTTTCTAAAGAAGACTTACAAAAGAGGGCAACTTGCTTTTTGATTTCATTTTTGTCTTGTATTGGATTCTTGTCTTTATCAAAAGCTTTTAGATTTCCATTTTCAAGCTCAGCTTCAATGAACTTTTCAAGTTCTTGATGTGATTTAGTGCCATCAAGGTGAGGTAACAATACTTTAGCAACGGGATCTAAGTTAACAGGTTCATGTCGTCGATTTGTAACATAATTTTGCACAGTTGCTAAATATCTTGCTAATGGGCAGGCTACCGGTTTTTCAGATACTTCTAAAGTATAAATTGGAGCATAGCTAAAAAGATTCATTAATCCTGCAAATGCACAGCGCAAAATATTTAAATCATCATTTAGATGCTTTTTGACCAGACTTAAGTCTTTCACTTGAGTTTTAGTCATCACTTTATCGCATAATTCATTATAGTGAATGGGTTTGAAGCGGTTTTCATATAAAACAAGCAATGCCATTTGTGATATTTTATTTTTAACTTTAAGCGAAATTGGGCCATGAGTGAAGGTTAGTTCAATTCCTTCTTGAATGCCTTTTTCGTTAAAATTGGGCTCAGAAGGTTTTCCAATAAATTGCAAATAATGGTTTTCAATATCATTGGTTTTAAGTGCGCGATTCACTTGAACATCTTGATGGCAAAGTAATGTACTACGAAAACGTTGATTACGGATATAGTCCATGTACTGGCCTATTACAATAATATTATTCACTTTTTTCAATTCATTTGAAAATTGAGGTGGCAAATTATCCGTATACATTGTCGCCAAATGAGCATCTGATAAATAAGATAACTGTTGTTTATTGGCAGCTTCCATAAATTGATAGAAATAAACAGGTTGGTTAAAAGATGAAAGATGATCATGTAATAGATAACTATCAGGATGTTTTGACAACACAGCAATCTCACCTTTTAAAAACATGGCATATGGTGAGCGATCATCTTGTAATCCATCAGTAATAAATTTAAGCAATGAACGCGCCTGTTTAGCACGCGTTGGCGGATCTTTAATATTTTTAGTGTGCCAAAACATCATGTCTCTGACACTGTTTACCATGTTCCAACCTGGAAAGGTATTATAGCTCACATAAGCTATTCCATTTTGGTTAAGATTTTCATGACAGATTTTTAAAATATCTTCTCTTACTTCATCACTCACCCATGAGTAAACCCCGTGGCAAATAATGTAGTCAAACTTACCATCTTTTGGGGTAAAATCGCTAATGGATTTATGCTCAAGATGAATGTTTTTCAAATTCATGTCTTGAATAATTTTTTGTCCCACGACGACTTGCTTATCAGCTAAATCAATGCCAAGAAACTCAGCATTGGGATAGTGAAATGCCATGGGGATAAGGTTTCCGCCACTTGCACACCCAAGCTCAAGCACTTTTGCTTTTTCAACGGGGGGTGGATTTAAACCAAATAGTTTAGCAAGGGTATAAAGATGTGTTGGATGAGTTTGGCTAAAAGCAAAGCTTTGGTAAGGCGCATTGTTGTATTCATCTTCAAGCAGATCAACTCTTTTATCTGACATGGCATTGGCTCACTTATGCGTGTAATTGCTTCTATAGTACCTACAATCTAATTTCTAGCAAAGCTTACCCACAATGATAGTTAACATACAAAACAAATGGTGTTAAAATATAGGGATAAATGGTGAACATTCAACACAATGTAGTTACAAGGTAGTAAGAGTGTTTGCCTAGTTTTATATAACCATATACCCTAAGTGGTTATGTTATGGTCACTAACACGACAGCAATTGGGCTAAATCCAGACATTGCTAATGCGCAAGCATGTGACGAAGAGTTGCATCATATCATCGATGAAATCAATCATTATTTGTATAATTTCGGCCATAGTTGGATATTTTTATCTATTGGTCGATCACACTTTCAAAAATGCAGTCGTAGCTGGGCGCGTGTTTATGTACATTTGGGCAAGTTTTTACAAGATCCCCGCTCAAATTATTCATTATTAATGACGATTCTTGATCATGAAAAGCAAAAATTTCCCCAAGGTTCTTTTTATGCTAAAAAGTTGATAAAACTTGAGCAACTCGTGTGTTTAGGGCCTATTTTTCAAACACTTACATACATTAGAAATATCTCGCCACTATTATCCATCCAATGATAAACAA
>JBFXKR010000213.1:0-4277 GCA_050173595.1 Candidatus Berkiella sp. | reverse complement strand
TACAGGTGTATAAGCAATGGTTCTTAGGGTGTGGACTAAGCCATGAATTGGTCGGTCAATATATTCTCTAGAAAACCCTTTTTCTCTCCCACCTTCTCGAAAAGGATCTCCTGAAGGAAACGCTGTTTTATCATCATAAGGCTTAGATAGATATTCAGCTAGTACAAATTCAGCGGCTTTAATAAAGTCTTCATCTAATTGAAAATCCATAGGTCAGCCTTATAGGGTGATACACTATTTTCTTTTCAGTAAGACCTTATGAGATTGTAAGAAGTTCCCTTTATATTATCGAAGCCTTCTTTCAATGCCGGTTGTAAAAAGTAGTTTGGTAGCAATTTCTTCAATTGAGAGATTGGTAGAGCTTAAAAAGGGTATTTGATGATTTTGAAATAGTTTTTCGACGGCTCTTACTTCGTGTTCACATTGTGCCAAGGTTGCGTAGCGACTATCTGGCTTTCGTCCTACTCGAATCGTGTGAAGTCGCTTAGGATCGATTGTTAAACCAAATAATTTTTTCTGGAAAGGACGAAGCACTTTAGGCAAGTGATTATCTTGTAGATCTTCTTCAGTGATGGGATAGTTGGCAGCGCGAATACCAAATTGCATCGCCAGATATAAACTGGTGGGCGTTTTGCCGCAGCGTGATACACCAACTAAAATGACATCGGCAGAATCATAGCCATTGGTGCGCGCACCATCATCATAGTTTAAGGCAAAGTTAACAGCTTCTATTCGCGTATTGTAAATGTGTGTATTGCTCACCCCATGGCTGCGGCCTGTCACATTAGCAGAAGTCGTGCCTAATTCTTTTTCAAGCGTGGGGATAAAAGTTTCAAAAAAATCAAGATAACAAGCTTTGGTTTCTTTTAAAACTTTTCGGATTTCTGGATTAATGATGGTTGCAAAAACAATTGGCATTTGTTCGTTGACTGAAATACTTTGATTAATTCGATTTGTGGCAGCCACTGCTTTTTCGATAGAATCTACAAACGGTAGGGTGACTTGTGTAAAGTGAATATCTTCAAATTGCGAGAGCAGGCTTAAGCCAAGGTTTTCTGCTGTGATCCCTGTACCATCAGAGATAAAGAAAATAATGCGTCGTTTCATGTGTATTCCTAACAAGACCCTTAATTTATGCACTTAAGCATGCCATCTTGGAGGCAACATGTCAGTAGCAGACGGATATGTCATTCCCTTTAGTAAGTTAAGAATCAAAGATGTTGATAAAGTGGGTGGTAAAAATGCCTCCCTGGGAGAAATGATAGGCAACTTAAGTGATGCAGGTCTAAAAGTTCCCGATGGATTTGCCACCACCAGCGCGGCTTTTCGGGAGTTCCTGCAACAAGGTGGGTTAGCAGATGAAATATACGCCTTACTTAAAGATCTTGATGTTGATAATGTTGCGCTGCTAAAAAAGACCGGACAGCGGATCCGTGAACGTATTTTAGATTATCATTTTCAGCCAGAGTTGGTTGATGCCGTTCATGAAGCTTACGAAAAATTGTGCCAAGGTGATGAGTTTTGCGCCGTAGCAGTGAGATCGTCCGCCACAGCAGAAGACTTGCCTGAAGCTTCATTTGCAGGTCAGCAAGAGACTTTTTTAAATATTCGCGGCTTAGATAATATTTTAAGCGCAATGAAACATGTCTTTGCCTCATTGTTTAATGATAGAGCCATTGCCTACAGAGTCCATCATGGTTTTGATCATACTCAAATTGCGCTCTCTGTGGGTATTCAAAGAATGATTCGTAGTGATTTAGCATCAAGCGGGGTGATGTTTAGTCTAGATACCGAATCAGGGTTTGATAAAGTTGTGTTTATCACTTCAAGCTATGGTTTAGGGGAAATGGTTGTTCAAGGGGCTGTAAACCCAGACGAATTTTACGTTTATAAGCCTAATATCATTGCCAATAAACCAGCCATCGTTAGACGAAACATTGGCAGTAAACAAGTAAAATTAGTTTATGTTGAAGAAAGTGTGGCACCGGGTAATCATGCTGCAGTGACCAAAGAAGATGTTTCAGCGCAAGATCGTAGTCAATTCTCAATAACAGACGAAGAAGCGCAAACACTTGCCAGCCAAGCGATGATCATCGAAAAACATTATGGTTGCCCGATGGATATTGAGTGGGCAAAAGATGGTGTTGATGGTGAAATTTATATCGTTCAAGCACGACCTGAAACAGTGAAAAGCAGGGTATCAGCGCAAGTGATGGAACGCTATCACTTACAAGGTTCTGGTAAAGTGCTGATAGAAGGCAGAAGCATTGGACAACGTATTGGACAGGGAACAGCACGCATCGTTAAAAGTCCAGATGATATGGAGAGTGTGAAACCAGGGGATGTGTTGGTTGCTGATATGACCGATCCTGATTGGGAGCCCATCATGAAACGCGCTAGTGCGATTGTTACCAATCGTGGTGGACGAACCTGCCATGCGGCGATTATTGCGCGTGAATTGGGGATTCCTGCCGTGGTAGGCACCCATCATGCCACTAAAGAGATAAAGGATGGTGCAAAGGTTACAGTAAGCTGTGCTCAAGGGGATGTTGGCATGGTCTATGAGGGTACCATACCCTTTGAAGTGAAAAAAATTGAATTAGGCAATATGCCATCTATTCCAATCAAAGTCATGATGAATGTGGCTAATCCTGACAGAGCATTTGATTTTCAAGCTTTGCCGAATACGGGTATTGGCCTTGCGCGCTTAGAATTTATTATCAGCCAAATGATTGGCGTTCATCCTAATGCCTGTTTACAGTTCGATAGTTTAGATGACACATTAAAAACGCAAATTCAACATCGCATTCAAGGCTATGCAAATCCTAGAGAATTTTATGTAAAAAAATTATCTGAAGGCATTGCCACTTTGGCTTGTGCTTTTGCACCCAATAAAGTGATCGTCCGGTTTTCTGATTTTAAATCAAATGAATATGCCAATTTATTAGGCGGCTCAAAATTTGAGCCCACAGAAGAAAACCCCATGATAGGTTTTCGTGGTGCTTCAAGATATGCTTCTGAATCATTTAAGGATTGCTTTGCATTAGAATGTGAGGCCGTACGATTTGTGCGCGAAACCATGGGATTAACCAATGTAGAAGTGATGATCCCCTTTGTGCGAACGGTCGATGAAGCAAAAAGTGTACTCAATGTGATGGCACAACATGGTTTAAAACGAGGCGAAGCAGGGTTGCGCGTGATCATGATGTGCGAGCTGCCATCCAATGCTATTTTGGCAGAAGAATTTTTAACTCATTTTGATGGCTTTTCAATTGGCTCTAATGATTTAACGCAATTAACGCTCGGGCTTGATAGAGATTCTGGGATCGTTGCGGGCCAATTTGATGAGCGGGACAATGCGGTTAAGTTTCTCATGGAAAGGGCCATTAAAGAATGCAAGAAACAAGGCAAATATATTGGTATCTGTGGGCAAGGGCCCTCTGATCATGCTGATCTTGCATTATGGTTGCTTGAGCATGGGATTGATAGTGTTTCACTGAACCCTGATACCGTTTTAGAAACGTGGTTATTTTTGGCAAAAGAGGTAGCGAAGTAAGGAATTTATTAATTTCAAGCTTCCTATTAACATATGCCAAAGCGCAGTGGGCTAAGAAACAAATCATTAACGCTTAAGTTGATTAAATATCTATTCTTTATCAGCCTCTATTGAATTTTTAGTATTTAATAAGGCACTATCCATTTCAGTGATTTTGATAAAGCCTAAGCGAGGGTATTCAAGATCGATGATCACATAAGTTACGATGACAATGACAACAAGATAACATATAACATGAAAAGATCCCTTTGTGTTTTTGTATGAAACACTATAACCGCTTAGTAATGCGCTTAGTAATATAATGCCAAATAATAATGTAAAGATAATAAAGTGAGGGTGAAGTAACATACTGTAAAAACGTTCTGAACTAACATCAAACATGGTGTTTAATGCTGGCAGTAATAACTTGCAGCTGTCAGTAGATTGATTATGCTGGCATGCTGCAACGGCTTTATCCCAAATCATATTTTGTTGAGCTAAAGATTGTGAGAATAAGTTTTGAGCAAGTTTATAATCTCTAATGTTTTTATAAAAATCTTCTCTTAGGTTTAGATATTTAATAAATTCTTGTCTCAAATCGTGATGTTCTGCTTGACTAAGTAAAGATAATCTAAGGTAGGCAGTGCCTACGGCATTTGATTCTTGTATTATTAATTGGCGGCGATCGTCGTATTTTTTTGCAGCAGATGAAAATGTAAAAGCAACTAATAATCCAAGTAGC
>JBFXKR010000212.1:0-4303 GCA_050173595.1 Candidatus Berkiella sp. | reverse complement strand
ATAAAACCATTTCTCAAGAATTAGGTGAATCAATTGAACCGCAGGATAAACTGAAGTTCAAAGACACTAAAAAATACCGAGATAGATTAACGAGTGCACAAAAAGAAACCGGCGAAAAAGATGCCTTTGTGGTCATGAAGGGTACTGTGCATGGTATTCCTGTTATTGTGGGCGCTTTTGAATTTGGATTTATTGGCGGCTCAATGGGGCGCGTGGTTGGTAAAAAATTTATTTTAGCAGTTGAAGAAGCGATTGCTTCAAAAGTACCTTTCATATGTTTTGCTACAAGCGGTGGCGCAAGAATGCAAGAGTCACTCTTCTCGTTAATGCAAATGGCTAAAACAAGCGCCGCTTTAACGAAACTCTCTAGCGCGAAATTGCCCTATATTTCGGTGTTGCTTGATCCTTGCATGGGCGGTGTTTCCGCAAGTCTGGCAATGCTGGGAGATATTAATATTGCTGAGCCAAAAGCGCTGATTGGTTTTGCTGGACCTCGCGTTATTGAACAGACCGTAAGACAGACTCTGCCTGAAGGCTTTCAACGAAGTGAATTTTTATTGGAACATGGGGCCATTGACATGATAGTAGACAGAAGATCATTGCGCTCAAGAATTGCTTGTCTTTTAACTAAACTCATGCATGAGCCATATCCCAGTGATGTAGATACGGTTGCTAGCCATTTAATTGTGGAAAAGCCTGAAAAATGACCTTTCCAGATAGTCTTACGAAATGGTTAGTACATATTGAGGGAGGACATCCTGAAAAAATTGACCTGGGACTTGATAGAGTTATTGAGGTTGGCGCCAAAGCAAAAGTATTACATTTTACTTGTCCCGTTGTGACTGTTGCTGGCACAAATGGAAAAGGATCGACCGTTGCATCTTTAGCCTCCTTGTTGCTACAAGCTGGACTTAAAGTAGGAACGTATACTTCGCCTCATCTATTTGACTTTAAAGAAAGAGTTCAGATTAATGGAAAAATGTTGGATGATGAAACATGGTGTCAGGCATTCACAAAAATTGAATCTTATAAAGATAATACCTCGCTCACTTTTTTTGAATTTACTACACTTGCTGCTTTTGAAATTTTTCAAACCCATGAGCTAGATATTATTATTTTGGAAGTAGGCTTGGGGGGAGAATTAGATGCCGTCAATGTCATAACACCGTCGCTTGCTATCGTGACAAGCATCGGACTTGACCATCAGGATTACCTTGGGCAGACCATTGAAGAAATCGCTTTTCAAAAGGCTGGCATTTTTCGCCCTAATCAGCCAGCAGTCATTGGTCGCTTGGCCTGTGTTTCCACCTTACTTGATAAGGCCCAATCGCTCAATGTCCAAATGTGCATTGAAGGAAAGCACTTTGATTATGACGAAAAGAGCAAAAACTGGCTATTTGGAGATAAAGCTAACATACTTATTAAACATTATTTACCAAATTCTAGTGTCGCCTTAGCAATGGCTGCTTATACTATTTTGGATAACAATTATTTTTCATTACCTAGGCTACAAGATGTTGTTAAGAGCATCGAAAATAAAGTAATGGTTGGCAGGTGCTATCCTGTGAATTTAAACAATAGACTCGTGATTTTTGATGTGGCGCACAATCCACAAGGGTCTTCTTGGCTAGCATCTAAAATTAAGGTATTGGCCAGTGGGGCTAATATTGGCGCAGTGTGGGCCAGTATGGCTGATAAAGACTTAATTAATATTGCAAAACCACTTAGAAGTATTGTCAAAGATTGGTATATAGGCAAAGTACAAGAAAATCAAAGGTGCGCAAGAGTTGAGGATTTAGAGAAAGCGTTGTTAATGTGTCATGTAAAAAGCGTTTATTCTTTTCATACCATTAATGAGGCGTTTGAGCATGCGCTAAATGCAGCTCATGATCTTATTGTTGTATTTGGATCATTTTTTACCGTTTCACAAGTTATGCATGAGTATGTTGTTCCTAGTCAAATTGAAATGTGTGGTATTTCAGGGATGTTAAAAATACCTACAGACGCTTGTTTGGAAAGTGAGTGTTGATATGGAAAAAATGAAGGAAAAGATATTTGGACTAGTAGTCATTGTTGCATTAGGTATAATTTTTATACCAATGTTGTTTACGAGTTCTCATAAGCAAATGCATCTAGCCAAAGAATTGCCAGCAAAGCCACAAAATAAAGAAAATACTGATTCACAGCCACAAGTTCTTTCTGATCTTAAAGCGAAGATCCAAGCAACCCAAGAAGAATATATTGCACAGCAAGAGATCAGTAAAGAGTTACCACAAACAGCTAAAGATTCAGATCTTAAACCCACATCAGTTGATGAAAATAAGGCCAAAGAACAAAAAGCTAAGGAAGCGTTAGCCCTAAAAGAAAAAGAGGCAAAGCAAGTACAATTAAAAGCACAAGAAGAAGCAAAACAAGCGCAATTAAAAGCGCAGCAAGAAGCACAAGCAAAGCAGGCCCAATTAAAAGCGCAACAAGAAGCACAAGCTAAAGAAGCACAGTTAAAAGCACAAGAAGAAGCAAGAGAAGCGCAATTAAAAGCGCAGCAAGAAGCACAAGCAAAGCAGGCCCAATTAAAAGTGCAGCAAGAAGCACAAGCTAAGCAGGCTCAATTAAAAGCACAAGAAGAAGCAAGAGAAGCGCAATTAAAAGCGCAACAAGAAGCTCAAGCTAAAGAAGCGCAATTAAAAGCGCAGCAAGAAGCACAAGCTAAGCAGGCTCAATTAAAAGCACAAGAAGAAGCAAGAGAAGCGCAATTAAAAGCGCAACAAGAAGCACAAGCTAAAGAAGCACAGTTAAAAGCGCAAGAAGAGGCAAAGCAGGCCCAATTAAAAGCGCAGCAAGAAGAAGCAAAACAAGCGCAACTAAAAGCGCAACCAGAAGAAGCAAGAGAAGCTCAGCTAAAAGCACAAGAAGAAGCAAAGTTAGAACAGTCTCAAGAACAAGAAGAAGCCAAGCAACATGCTAGCGCCCACAAAGAAAGTGCCACAAAGGCCAAGCATTCACATAAAAATCGTGAAAGCGTTTTTGCCAAAGGCGGGACTTGGGCTGTACAATTAGGTACTTTTGCCTATCCAGAACATGCTGTTAGATTAATGCAAAAACTTAAGGCCCAAAAGTTTCCTGCATATACCCGAATAACATATCGAAACGGTGAGCCACTAACCGTTGTTTTTGTTGGTCCAATTGTTCGAAAAGAAGATGCTTCTAAGATGATCTCAACTTTAGAATCTAAATTTCAGTTAAGAGGTATCATCGTTCGTTATGGTCGAGCGCGATGAAAGGAATGGAGGGGCTATGTCAATAACTACACCTGATATAATCATTGCCGGTATTATGCTGCTTTCAATCATGATTGGGATTGTAAGAGGATTTGTTAAAGAATCCATCTCGTTAGTGACTTGGGTTGTAGCTATTGGCTTAGCTGTCGTATATACTAGCCAGCTATCTTCGCATATGACTTATACTAATTCGTCATTTGTGCGCAATCTCTCAGCATTTTTAATTTTGTTTGTTGGCACGGTATTTATAGGGGCCATTATTAATTACATCATTGGTGGCCTGGTTAGAAAAACGCCCTTTAGCACACCGGATAGGGTCTTGGGCTCTGTGTTTGGAGTACTAAGAGGTGTATTCTTCATAACAATTTTAGTTCTTGTCGCTGGGTTGACACCATTTCCCAAAGAAAAATGGTGGCAAGCGTCTTATGCCATTGGACATTTTCAAGTGTTAGCTTTGTGGCTAAAAGACAGACTTCCTGATGAAAATGCAAGTGTTTTTCGTTTCACTGAGGAAACAGAAACAAAGGTTACAAAAGGTTCATAAATTCATGTGTGGTGTAGTTGGTATTGTCGCAACGAGTGAAGTTAATCAGTTGATATTTGATGCGCTGACGGTATTGCAGCATCGCGGCCAAGATGCAGCCGGTATGGCAACGTGTGAAAACAAACACTTTGCTTTACGAAAAGGTAATGGGCTTGTAAGAGATGTCTTTTCAAATCAAGATATGCAGCGACTGCGTGGGAATATGGGGATTGGCCATGTCAGATATCCTACAGCGGGCTCTTCAAGTGTTGATGAAGCACAACCATTTTATGTCAATTCTCCCTTTGGTATTGTTTTGGCGCATAACGGTAATTTAACCAACGCGCAAGAATTACAAGATGAACTTTTTAATGATGATTTAAGACATATCAATACTTCATCTGATTCAGAAGTTATCCTGAATATATTTGCACATGAATTACAACGCGTTGCCCATCTTAAAGCAACGAAAGAAGATATCTTTAAAGCAGTTGCAAAAGTT
>JBFXKR010000211.1:0-4317 GCA_050173595.1 Candidatus Berkiella sp. | reverse complement strand
GCCCTATTGGTGAAAAACCTAATGCGATTTTATAACGCTTTAGGGGGATATTTTCATGAAATACCGTCATTCTTATTTGTGCTTTGTCCACCACGATTAAATCAATGATTTGTCCAATTTGAATGTTGGCATCATATAAGGGATCGATGGGGATTAATTCGGGCTTTTTTTGAATGTAAAAAAAACTAAAAACGATAACAAGGATTGCAAGAAAGATACTTATCCAGATGATGATCGTTTTTTTCATAGGCACCAAGGGTTTTGAAAAATCTGGATGCCATCATGACATCCAGACTCATCGCGTGCTTTAATCTTCCCAGCTTAATGTGCCGCCAGTTTGATATTCGGTGACACGTGTTTCAAAGAAGTTCTTTTCCTTCTTCAAATCAATTAATTCACTCATCCAGGGGAAGGGGTTAGCCACACCAGGATATTGTTCAGGCAATCCAATTTGCGCGCAGCGACGGTTTGCTACAAATTCGATATATTCCCTAAACATTTGCGCATTTAAGCCCAAAATACCGCGAGGCATGGTGTCGATGGCATATTGCGCTTCTAAATCGACGCCCTCACGAATCAGAGTAATCATTTCTTTTTGGAAAGCTTGTGTCCATAAATCTGGATTTTCGATTTTGATTTGGTTAATCACATCGATACCAAAATTAAGGTGCATGCTTTCATCGCGTAAAATGTACTGGAACTGCTCAGCGGTACCCACCATTTTATTGCGTCGCCCTAAGGATAGAACTTGCGCAAAGCCAACGTAGAAGAAAATACCTTCAAATACAACATAGAATGCAATCAAGTCTTTTAATAAACGTTGATTGGATTCAAATGTACCAGTATGGAACATAGGATCAGCCAAACTTTCTGTAAAGGGGAGGGCCCATGCGGCTTTTTTGGCAACAGAGGGAAGCTCACGATACATATTGAATATGCGAGCTTCGTCCATGCCTAAGCTTTCAATCACATATTGATAAGCATGGGTATGAAGCGCTTCTTCAAATGCCTGACGCAACAAATATTGTCTGCACTCAGGGTTGGTAATATGGCGGTAAACGGCTAATACCAGGTTATTGGCCACAAGTGAGTCTGCGGTTGAGAAAAAGCCCAAGTTGCGCTCAATTATCATGCGCTCATCCTGAGTTAAGCCATCAGCGCTTTTCCATAATGCGACGTCGGCAGACATATTAATTTCAGTTGGCATCCAATGATTAGCGCAAGCGGTTAAATATTTATCCCATGCCCATTCATATTTAAAAGGTACAAGTTGGTTTAAATCAGCGCGACAATTGATAATCATTTTGTCATCGACACGAATACGCGCCGCGCCCATTTCAAGTGCTTCTAACCCGGTTGAACCGCCGGATGATTTTTTGCTAGCAGGGGCTTTAATCCCTGATTGCATATTGGCAACATGCGTTGCACTTGTCATATCTTCGCTCCTTACTTAGGCACATGGGCCTTTTACTATTACTGGCATGCTTCGCATGATGGATCATCAATTGGGCAAACTTGAGCGGTGCTACTGCTGAGCACAATCTCATCGTGGTTTGCTTTGACAGCATTGAGAGTACTTCTTGAAACAGTTGACTTTTCAGCATCTGAGGCGCCAAGTGTCCGCAGATAATAGGTTGTTTTTAACCCTCTTATCCAAGCTAGTTTATACACGGTGTCTATTTTTTTACCAGAGGGTTTATCGATATAAACGTTCAGAGATTGACTCTGATCGATCCATTTTTGGCGTCTAGCACCAGCTTCAATTAACCACTGTGGCTCAATTTCAAATGCAGTAGCATATTTAGCTTTAAGAGCAGCAGGAATACGATCTATTTGCTGCACGCTACCATTAAAGTATTTCAAGTCATTTACTAATACTTCATCCCAAATACCCAGTTTTTTCAGATCTTTCACAAGGTATGGGTTAACGACAGTAAATTCACCCGAAAGATTAGATTTAACATAAAGGTTTTGATAGGTTGGTTCAATCGATTGAGAGATCCCACAGATGTTAGAAATGGTTGCTGTTGGTGCAATCGCCATTACGTTGGAATTACGCATGCCTACTTTCATGACGCGATCACGTAATGTGTTCCAGTCAAAGGTTTGGCTTCTATCAAGATCAAGATATTTATCTGTACGGTAATCTGCCAACGCTTTAATAGAATCAATGGGTAATATGCCTTTACTCCATAAAGAGCCTTCAAAGGTGGCGTAGCTTCCTTTTTCTTGTGCTAAATCAGCAGAGGCGCTAATGGCATAGTAGCTGATGGCTTCCATGGTTTTGTCTGCAAAATCAACAGCTTTATGTGAGCTATAAGCAATATCACACTTATATAAGGCATCTTGGAAACCCATCAAGCCTAAACCAATGGGGCGATGACGCAAATTAGAGCGTTTTGCTTGAGGCACTGAGTAGTAGTTGATCTCAATCACATTGTCTAACATGCGCACGGCAGTGTTGACAGTTTTTTGCAACTTTTCAAGATCTAAGCCTTTATCTGTGATGTGTTGCGCAAGATTAATACTACCTAAGTTACACACCGCAATTTCATCTACTGAGGTGTTGAGGGTAATTTCTGTGCACAAGTTAGAGCTATGGATCACACCGGCATGTTGCTGAGGTGAGCGCAAGTTACAAGGATCTTTGAAAGTGATCCAAGGATGCCCTGTTTCAAATATAAGGCTTAACATTTTACGCCATAAATTCACGGCAGGAATTTTCTTAAAGTTACGAATGGTGCCTTCTTGGGCACGTTTTTCATAAGCCGTATAAGCTTCATCAAATGCATTGCCATAAAGATCATGTAAATCAGGCACTTCATCTGGTGAGAAAAGTGTCCAATCTTTATTTTCCATCACGCGTTTCATAAACAGATCGGGCACCCAGTTTGCTGTATTCATATCGTGGGTACGGCGTCTGTCATCGCCTGTGTTTTTACGCAATTCAAGGAATTCTTCAATGTCTAAGTGCCAAGTTTCAAGGTAAGCGCACATTGCACCTTTGCGTTTGCCACCTTGGTTAACAGCAACGGCTGTATCATTGGCAACTTTTAAGAAGGGAACCACACCTTGTGATTTGCCATTAGTGCCTTTAATGTGAGCGCCCATGGCTCGGATATAAGTCCAGTCGTTGCCAAGCCCGCCTGCAAATTTTGATAATAAGGCATTGTCTTTTAAAGCGCTGTAAATGCCATCTAAATCATCAGGCACAGTGGTTAAAAAGCAGCTAGAAAGCTGAGGACGTGTTGTGCCTGAATTAAATAACGTAGGGGTTGAGCTCATATAATCAAAAGAAGACAGCAAATGATAAAATTCAATGGCGCGCTCAGTTTTATTTTCTTCGGTAATGGAAAGCCCCATGGCAACCCGCATAAAGAAAATTTGGGGTAATTCATAGTGAACGCCATGATGGTGGATGAAATAACGATCATATAACGTTTGCAGACCAAGGTAAGTGAATTGATTGTCACGAGATAAATCAAATGCTGCGCTGAGTTTATCTAGATCAAATCCCTTAAGCTCTTCACTGAGTAACTCAAGTTCAACTCCTTTATCAATAAACCTCTTTAAGACTTCAGGATATAGTTTGGCTTTTTCTTGCTCATTATTAGGAACTGTAAAGCCAAGGAATTTAAGCGCTTCATTATGTAAATCATCTAGCAGTAAACGGGCTGCCACAAATGAATAGTTAGGCTCAACTTCAATTTTGGTGCGTGCGCTCATGATCAGCGCTTTGCGCAAATCGCTGGCTTTGATGCCATCAAAAATATTACGTTTGGTATCGTTAATGATGCCAGATGGATCGACATCTTCAAGGTTTTGGCAGGCTGCATTAACAATATTTTGAAGGCGTTGTTCATCCAAAGGAACACGTAGCCCATTGTCTAAGGTCACATGCATAACAGCAGATGTTTGTGCTTTAGGAGCAGCTTCGCGAGCAAGTCTTCTTTCTTCTCGGTAAAGAATATAGGTGCGCGCTACTTTATGTAGGTCTTGGCGCATCAATGCGAGTTCTACTTGATCTTGGATTTCTTCAACCCGGATAATGCCGCCAGTATTGAGATAACGTGACACGGCAGAAGACACTTGGGAGGTGACATTATCAACCACTTCATGCACGCGTCTTGAGGCTGCTGCATTACCACCTTCAACAGCTAAATAAGCCTTGGTGATGGCCACTTGAATTTTATCTGGGTTAAATGGTACCAGCGTGCGGTTATCGCGACGCATGACATATAATTGGCCAGGTTTTGGCGCAACAGGGAATTGGGTAATAGCTTCAGGATGTGTGGACATATTTTCTTTAACCTGTGT
>JBFXKR010000210.1:0-4320 GCA_050173595.1 Candidatus Berkiella sp. | reverse complement strand
CTGAAGCTGCAAAGGAAGTAGCAGAGTTAGTACTTGCGGACGACAACTTTGTTTCCATTGTCGCTGCTGTCCGTGAAGGGCGCACAGTTTACGACAATATTAAAAAAGACATCAGCTGGACGTTACCTACTAACGCTGGAGAAGCAATAACTATTATTGTCGCACTTGTTTTAGGGATGAATATGCCAGTAACTCCAGTGCAAATACTCTGGATCAATATGATCACTGCTATAACTCTTGGCGTTGCACTTGCCTTTGAACCCACTGAAGAAAACACTATGCTGCGCCCACCACGCAAGCGCAGCGAGTCGATCGTAGGGGGCGAGTTAGTATGGCACATTTTTTTTGTTTCGATTTTATTCCTATGCGGAGTATATGGGATATTCTTCTATGCTGTTAGTCTTGATTACTCTATAGATCTTGCACGCACGATGTCAGTCAATACGCTGGTAGTGATGGAAATTTTTCATTTATTTTTTATTCGCAATATATATGGAACATCGCTGACATGGAAAGCTGTGCGAGGTACAAAAGTCGTATGGGCAGTCATAGTGATTATTACAGTAGCACAATTCTCCATTACTTACTTTCCGCCGCTACAAGCCATTTTTGCTACGCAATCGATACGATTTTTTGATGGAGTGTTGATTATTTGTGTTGGCGTCGCTTTGTTTGCGATTATTGAAACCGAAAAACAAATAAGATTGACTATAATGCAAACAAGGAAACGATAGTTGTAAAATAATGTTAAAATAGTAGGAATTCAGTTAGCACCTTCAAGAGTATTATAATAGAAATCAGTCATATATTTGTAATTATTCTGGATAAATATTCAGAATTTAGAATGCATTTAAATATGAATAGTAAGTCTCCAAACATATTAATGGTTTAAATTCGCATTTAGCATCATTTTTGCTAAATTTAAAATAAGCTGAATAAAATTTACCTTTCATACTGATTTTTCACCCTAAGGCAAACCTAATGGATGATAGCGTTTGGACAAAAGAAGAGTTTAAGAAAAATATACTCGCATTAGAGTATCGTTATCATATCCACCATCCGTTTCAAAAAGCTATGAACGATGGAAAACTTAATCAACACCAAATCAAAGGCTGGGTAGCTAATCGATTTTACTATCAAATAACAATTCCTAAAAAGGATGCTGCAATATTATCCAATTGTGATGACAAATCATTTCGCAGGAAATGGATTCAACGAATTATCGATCATGATGGACGAAAGGATGACGAGGGAGGTATTGAAGCCTGGCTACAATTAGCCACAGCTTGTGGTCTTACAAAAGAAGAAACGGTTTCCTTACAACATGTCTTACCTGGTGTAAGATTTGCCGTAGATGCATACTACCAATTTGCTAAGCAAAACCCATGGCAAGAAGCAGTCGGCTCCTGTTTGACAGAGTTGTTCGCTCCTAAAATTCATCAAGAGCGATTAGATAATTGGCCTGTTCATTACCCTTGGATAGATCAAAAAGGACTAACCTATTTTAAAACTAGAATAAAGCAAGCCAACCAGGATGTTGAGCATGCCTTAGCCTTTACTTTAGAGTATTGCGATAGTTTTAAAAAGCAACAACGTGCCATTAACATACTTAATTTCAAACTAGATATTTTATGGTCGATGCTAGATACCATATCATTTGCATATGGTTTTGATTTTCAACCAAAAATATTTCTAAAATCACGTTTTAAGCTGCAATGGGAAGAGGCGCAAAAAACTTTCGTTTTATTGTATCCAGAAGGTATGATTAAACTGAATCAGTCTGCTGGCGAAATTTTAAGTCTATGCGATGGCTCTAAATCTCAGGATGATATTATCCACACGCTTGAAAATAAATTTCCAGATGTTGATATTAAACAAGACATAATTGAATTTTTGGAGCAAGCAAATGCAAATGGTTGGATCTACCGCCAATAAGCAAAACATACCGCTGTGGATAATGTTCGAGCTTTCTTACCGATGTCCTTTGCAGTGCCCTTATTGTTCTAATCCAATGGAGTTTGCGGCATACAAAAATGAACTCCAGACCGATGAGTGGATTAGAGTCATGAAAGAGGCAAGGGAGATGGGTGCGGTACAATTAGGATTTTCTGGTGGCGAGCCTTTGGTTCGACAAGATCTTGAAATTTTAATTAAAGCAGCACATGATCTTGGATTTTATACAAACCTCATCACCTCAAGCGTTGGTATGGATGAGAAACGCTTAATTGCCATAAAGAATGCAGGTATCAACTCAATACAAATAAGCTTTCAATCGAGCAATAAAGATCAAAATGATTTTCTTGCAGGAACAAAATCATTTGATCACAAAGTTGCTATGGCCAAAAAAGTTAAAGAACTAGGGATCTCTCTTACTTTTAATATTGTGTTACATCGGCAAAATATTGACGATCTCGCGAACCATCTTGATTTTGCAATCTCGCTTGGTTCAGATTACATTGAACTTGCCAACACACAGTATCTTGGTTTTGCATTTAAAAATAAAGAAGCATTACTGCCTTTAAGAGAGCAAATAAAAAGTGCTGAAAAAGTTACTAAACAATATCAAGAAAAATATCAAAACCAACCCAAAATATTTTTTGTGGTTGCAGACTATTTTCAAAATCGTCCCACGCCCTGTATGAACGGTTGGGGTACAACCTTTATTACATTCACACCAGATGGCTATGTATTACCTTGTCATAGTGCAAGAGTGTTGCCTAATGTTACTTTTCCTAACGTACGTGAATCTGATGTGAAAACCATTTGGGAAGATTCCTCTTTATTTAATAAATTTAGAGGTTACGATTGGATGAAAGAACCTTGTCGCTCTTGTCCAGAAAAAACAATAGATTTTGGAGGATGTCATTGCCAAGCTTATTTATTAACCAATGATGCTTGCATGGCCGATCCTGTTTGCGATCTCTCACCAGATCACCATCTTGTATTAGAAGCAATCGAAAGGGCAGCAAAAGCACCTTTTGAGCAACCATTGGTTTATAGAAACACAAAAAATTCACGCTTGATTTCTACGCCAATTAAAATTAAAAAGAACGATTGAATATGACCCAGGATAATGACATTGCCATTAAAACCCAAGGGATAACAAAAACTTATTCAAATAAAATGGTTTTAAATGAAATAGATTTATCTATTAAGCATGGTCAATTTGTTATTCTTTTAGGTTCCAATGGCTCAGGGAAATCGACTTTATTGAAAATACTCGGCACTATCATTGAACCTACCAGTGGTAATGCGTGGATAAATGGAAACAGTGTCATAACAAATCAAGTTAAAGTAAGAGAAAGCATTGGTTTTATGTTTCAATCAAATGCGTTAGATGTAAATCGTACAGTTTTAGATAATTTAACATTTACAGCAGCCCTATTTGGTATATCTAAAAAAGAGATTAATGATAGAATTTTAACATTACTGAAAATGTTTGACTTGTCAGATGTTACAAATAAATTAGTAAGACAATTGTCTGGTGGTATGCAAAGATTAATAGATGTCACTCGATGCATGCTTCACAAACCATCAATTTTATTGCTTGATGAACCAACATCAGGCTTAGATGCGGCTCATCGAATCCAGTTCTTTAACCACCTAAAAAGTTTGCAACAAAACAATAACATCACTATTTTATTAACGAGTCATCATTTGGATGAATCACAATACTGCGACAAATTATTGATGATGAAAGAAGGTAAAATTATCTTGGGAGACCATCGTGATATTGTCAGCAGCTAAAGCGCTAATATATCGTGATTTAACCCGAGTTATGCGAAATAAACTTCGCATCGCAGGTACATTAGTTCGACCTCTTTTATGGCTTGTGGTAATAGGTAGTGGCTATAGTAGCATTGTTCCTACAGTTGGAAAGTATCCTTATCAAACATATTTGATGCCAGGATTGATTGGCATGGTTTTATTGTTCGGTAGTGTGTTATGTTCGCTTACAATGGCTATTGAAAAAGAATCCGGCTCAATAAGATTATTGTTGGTTGCCCCATTTTCTCGGTATTGGATTATTGTACTTAGAATAATTAGTTCAGCTATGATAGCGGTGGTTTATGCATTCTTATTTATATCTATAGTTTTGCCATTTAATTTATTGCCAGCACAAATCAATTATCCATTATTTTGTATGAGTATTTGTATGACATCCTTATTGTGGGGCGCAACCGGCACTTTAATTGCTGTATTATCTAGGGGCATGGAAAATTTTTCATTGATTATCAATCTCGTTATATTTCCCTTGTTCTTTTTAAGTGGTGCATTGTATCCACTAAATGATATACCAACATATATGAGACTGGTTAT
>JBFXKR010000209.1:0-4322 GCA_050173595.1 Candidatus Berkiella sp. | reverse complement strand
GTTCAACCTCAAGAAAGCGGGGGTGATGAATTATATTTTAGTGTGACAGAATATCCCGCCAAGGGCTCACCAAAACATTATCAGGTACCAAGTTTTCCTAGCCATTGGCTGTCAAAATATCTACCTAATGTTAAAGATATAGTGTTGTGGAAAAGCAGTTCATCGCAGTGTGAATCGGCCGATTTGCTGATAACCTTGGTTGAAGAAGATCTTGCGCCATGGAATATTGATGATGCTTTGGGCTCTGTATCACTAAAAGTAGAATGTATTAATGGCAAGGCAGTTGAAACATGGTCCGTACCTGATGATAAAACAGCCTCTAAAATCCCTAGTAAACAGGGGGCATTTACTTTTGATGGTCAAGGTGCCAAATATCAAGCTCAATTTTCAATCCAGATAAATAAAACCACGAAGCCATAATACTGTATTTAGATTCACTAAGTTGCGCAATTAAATGTAGCACCTACACTAATATCTAGATATTTATAGATTATTTAACGCAAGAATATCCCTATTGAGCAGTGTTAAGGACAACCCTGTGAAAAAATACCACCTAAACAATATAAAGCGTGATGCCCTATTAGCGATTCTTATTCCCTCTGTGATAATGCTTAGCTTTCAAGTCGCTTTTTATGCCGCATCTTTATGGGCAATATGCGCGGTGGTTCTCGTTGGTGGATTTTGCTTGTTTCAATATGTTTATAAATTTGTGCAAAAGTTAAACGATAAAACTTGGATACAGCAGTTATATCATGTTATTGAAAATGTATCATCACCAGTTATCATTGCTGACTTAAATTATCAGATATCATTTTCAAATAAAAGCTTTAACAAATTACCATTAGCAGTTTTGCGTGATAATGTTGATAACCTGCTTGATTTTATTAGCGCACAAGATAATAAATTAAACGGCTCAATTAAAAGTACTTTAGATGGATTAAAAGGCAAGGTGAAATGCCATTTAAATTGGGGAGACGGACGTTATGTTTGCATGTTGACACCACTTGATTCACCTATGGGCGAACGTTGGGGTATATTACTTGAATGTCATCCTGTTGAAAATCAAGAATCTTCTTCACAATATAGCGCTAAATCATTCGGCACCCTTGATCAAGCACATACTTCGCCATCATTTGTTCATTTTGAAAACATTGATGAAGACAAAAACGACATTATTTTAAAGGCAGTTCAACAAACCTCACATCCTCTACTTATTCTTGATGAATTACATGCCATTAAGCAAGTTAATCATAATTTTGCGCAACTATTTGCTGATTCAGATAAAACAATAGATACCAATGAATTAGTAGGTATGAATATATTAGAATTCATTAATCAACATGCTCCAAATCTCAAACCAAGTTTAGTCAATGCATTAGATCATAGAATATCCACCACATTTATTGGTGAGCACTTTAATAAAATCTGTGATTGGGTAATTACCCCAATTCAATCTGATGAAAATATATTAGGGACAGTAATAGAAATACTTTACCCTTCAAAGCAAGAAATGATTGCATTAGAGGAAAATGTTGCTCGCGCTGAAAAATCTAAAAATGAGCTTGAAAAAGAATTGCGCCAATTCACGCAAGGGTTGGCTAACTGCAAGTTATACCAAAAAGGTAATGAGTCATTGCTAGAAGGTATTAATGCGCAAGATTATAGTCATCCGCTAATCAAAAATTCAAGTAAGATTATATATCAGCTCTATTCTGATCTTCATCAACTACACAGTGAAGTAGAAAGCGCAAGAAGCTCGATAGAAAAAAATCATCAAGTTGATGTCAATGCCTATGCATTACCGTTAAAGCAAGTGAATATGCTGTCAAATGCTTTGTCACGTAATGTCTATGAAACAGAGCACGATTTAGCCGCGTTGCACCAAGAAGTGAGCAAATTAAAAGGACTATTGGGTGAGCAAAAAGGCTTAAATCAGGCTTATATGAAGCCCTTAAGTCGCGCTTTAACGGCAACAGAGCAGGCGCTTCATAAAACCGTGAATCACGCCGAAACAGTGACGCTTGTTGTGCAGCAAATACATGAAAACCAGATTTTCATTGGCCAGTTACAAGAGTTTATTCTCAAGCTTTCTAAGCTTCCACAAAACAGCGAGTCTCAACAAACTTCAGAAATTTATAAAGAAATAGTAGGATTGTTAGAGAAGGTTAAAACGGCTCTTGCTGCTGGAAAATTAAAACTAAAAGAGTTGCTCATTAACTTTGACAGCTTAAATACTTGTTGGAAACAGGCTCAAGAGAATTTACAAGCTTGCTTACATTCAGGTACTTCTATTGATCAAGCATCAAAACGATGCAGCACCATGAGTAATACTGCACATGACTATAGTCAATTAATTCAAGAAAAAATTGCACAGCTTATTGAAATAGCTCAACTTATTCAAGAGAAAACCACAACAGCTGAAATTATTGTAGAAACAGCTGGTCATAAAGCGTCAACAGGACGACAATTTGATAAATTGGTCATTGAAGTAGATGAGACAAAAAAGAAGGCAGAAGAAGTGTTACTTGAAGGTTTGACAAAGTATTAGAAAAATAACAGTTACTCGTTTTGATGATTGTGTATGTCTTTGGTAGTCAAAACGAGGTTATCTCCTTGTTGATAAAAAGTCACTCTTCTTAAAGCACTCATGCCTAACAAAATTTCATCATCATCCATATTCGGATTAATGTTTGCAGAAATATTGTTAAGCACAATATTTCCAATAATGATTTCTTTGATGCGTGTTTGAAATACCGATACATTGCCACCTGCTGTGCTGGCCGTTGCCTGTGGTCCAAAAGTAAGATTTAATTTTTTAGCTAATTTAACAGGAACAACCACAGAAGTAGCACCTGTGTCTAGTAAGAAGGTAACCTTTTCACCATTTAAAGTACCTTGAACCAAATACTGGTTATGTGCATTTCGCTTGATCAACGTTTCGGTGATCCCATCTTTAGTCACCAGTTTTGCTTGCGTGTTCATGTGATTTTCTTTAGACCAGTGGCTAAAAAACAGTGTCATTAATAATATTGCAAGAATCCAGGCGCATATCACCATGACCCGGCCCAAGCTTTGTGTATCAGATGTGTGTTGATCTTCCATACAGTTTTGTGAGTCACATTTTGCACATGTATAGAGCATCATAGAGGATATTACATAAAATTTCTTATGAGTTGGCAGGCTTGCATTTTTATGCGTGTAATCATGTATATACGCAGTTTTAACAGCAATATCTCATTTTTCAGATTAGGCATTACCTTAGAAGATTGGGCGACATTGATCTCATTTCGCTCATAGCGTAGCCTAGGAAATCATTGGTTTTTAAATATGTTACTAATCTGAATATATGACGATTATTGATAGCGCCCAAGGGCTTCTTAATGGGGCAAAGTTCTACCCCTGCACAAATTTTGATGAACGACCCAATCAAGATATTGATTTGCTTGTGATTCATAATATCAGCTTGCCGCCAGGTGAATTTTCTGGTGATTTTGTGCGTGATTTTTTTCTTAACAAGTTAGACATCCATCATCATGACTATTTTAAAGAGATAGCCGAGCTTAAGGTATCAAGCCACTTGTTCATTAGACGAACCGGCGAGGTGTTACAGTTTGTGCCTTTTACTAAACGGGCTTGGCATGCAGGCAAATCCGCTTATCAAGGGCGTGAAAATTGTAATAATTTCTCGATTGGTATAGAGCTTGAGGGTACGGATACAACCCCTTATACCCAGGAGCAATATAAAGAATTAGCACAAATCACTTGTGCTTTGATGCGCCATTATCCCAAAATTACGCCGCAAAACATTGTTGGGCATGCTGATATTGCGCCTGGCCGAAAGACAGATCCTGGCCCTGCTTTTGATTGGTGCCATTTTAAAGAGTTAGTTTGTAAGCTTATATCGTAATAGTCATTCTTGCTTATCGTGCTATAATTTCCCGCTACGTAGGCATAATACAATAAAGAAGGAATAGGGTGATGTTTGATCCCGCAATTGCGGACGTGGATCCTGAAGAAACACGAGAATGGCTTTTGGCCCTTAACTCTGTCATTCAAAATGAAGGTCCAGCGCGTGCAAAATTTCTAATTGACAGCTTAGCCAGCAAAGCCAGAGAAAAAGGGATCCATTCGCAGCATCAACGTAATACTCGCTATTGTAATTCGATTAACCCTCATGAAGAGCCCTCAATGCCTGGCGATCCTGAAATGGAGCAGCGCATTCGCGCTTTGATTCGCTGGAATGCGATGGCAATGGTGGTTAGAGCGCAGCATGTTGATAGCTCCTTAGGTGGTCATATTGGCACCTTTGCTTCTTCTGCTAC
>JBFXKR010000208.1:0-4328 GCA_050173595.1 Candidatus Berkiella sp. | reverse complement strand
AAGGAATGTGAGCAGGGATATTGCCATAGCTCCTTGGATGCGGTCAAATTGATTGACCGCAAAAGAAAGCTATCTAACATTTGGGGGGGTTATTTTTTGACGCTATTTATTTTATCTATGAAATCTTGGGATTTCATTTCACCTGGAATGAACTCAATTGGCATTTCTTTGGTAGCAGGTGCTCGCCCTATGACAAAAGTAGGCGTGCCTCTGATGCCAATCATCATTGCAATTTTGCGGTTATTCATGAGTTCTTCGGAAATTTTATCTGAAGCAATATCTTTGTTCAGTTTATCTAAATCTAAACCAATTTCTTTGGCTAAAGCTAGCACTTTTTCTTGTGATAACATATCCGTTTGGCTCATGAGTTTATCATGAAATTCTACATATTTATTTTGTTCACGAGCAGCCAGAGCAGCTTTTGCTGCAAAAACAGAGGCTTCACTTAACACGGGCAACTCTTTGTAAACAACTTTAATCGCTTTGTCTTTTGAGGTGATATCAGACAGTGTTTTTTGCATTGAACGACAATGCTGGCAGTTATAATCAAAAAATTCAACCACAGTAACTTGCGGCGATTTTGTGTCGCTTGCAGGACTATTGCTATCAAAAAATTCAGTTAAATTTGTTTTGATATTATCTTTTGCCTTTTGCGCCCAGGCCTGTGCTTCCTTCTCTTGTAAGGCTGCAACCGCTTGAGTAATGATTTCTGGATGCTCAAGTATATAATCGTGTACAAGCGTGCCTATCTCTTCTTTTTGAGCGTCATTAAATGAAGCTGCCTGAACCGATTGGGTTAAAAAGAATAAGGCTGAAAACAAAATCAGTGGTAATTTTTTCATTTTGGCTTCTTCTGTTAATTGGATTTCACTAAACTATAACTATCGACGAATTCTTTAATAACATGAGTTTGCATAATCTTGTTACAGTGAGCAAAACAGATGAAATATATTAGGATTTTATTTGCAACATTATCGTGGTTTGTTTGTTCTTTTAGCTGGGCGCTAGAGTATAAGCTTGATCCGCAACATAGCTATGTTGAGTGGCACATTAATCATTTTGGGTTTTCAACGCCTTCTGGCAAATGGATGGCTAATGGGAGCTTACAATATGATGAAAATAATCTAAAACAAAGCAATGTTAAGGCAATTATAAAAGTAGATGATATTGTGACTGCCATTCCCGAATTAGATAAGCATCTTAAGAGTAAATTATTTTTTGATGTTGCAAAGTATCCAACGGCTACTTTTGAAAGTGACGGTGTTGAAATCAAAGATGGTCAGATCTCAAAAGTTAAGGGAAAACTAACAGTAAAAGGAATCACTAAGCCTGTTGTCCTAGAAGTAAAATTTAATAAAAAAGGGCAAACGCCATTAAGTGACAAAGAAACACTGGGTTTTTCTGCTAAAACTAAAATAAATCGCTCTGATTTTGGGATTAACACCTTATTGCCAGGATTAAGCGATGAAGTGGATTTATTAATTGAAGTAGAGGCGGTTAAACAAGGTTAAGGGCTAATAATCACTTTAGTGCCAACTTGAGCAATTTTAAAAAGCTCTTCAATTTCATCATTTGTGACGGCGATGCACCCTAAAGTCCAATCTCTCATCGCATGCCATTTCCCATTTTTTTCTAAATGCGGAGCAAGACCATGAATCATAATATTACCACCGGGGTTAATACCTTTGGTTTTTGCAGATTTAATTTGCTCTACGGAAGGATAAGAAATTTTTAAGGAAAGATGAAATTTACTTTGAGGGTTTTTACCTACAATAAAATAGGTACCTTCTGGGGTTTTGCCATCACCTTCTTGTGCTTTATGGCCTTCAGGTGAAAACCCTAAGGCAATTTTATAAGTTTTGATAACTTTGTCTTTATGTAAAACCGTCATGATTCTTTTATGTTTCTCAACTAAGATGGTATCTATTTGCATTTGGTTTAATGATTTAGTTGAGCTTCTGGGATGAGGGTTTTGGTAGCTTAAAAGGCTAGCTGAATTCAAAAAGAGTCCAACAAGTAACGGTAGAACATAAAACCGTCTCATATGCCATCCTATAGCTTACAATTTCCTTTTGTCTTTTCAGTATAGAAAATGCCATAAGACTTTGGCAATGTCTTCGGTAGGTTTTTCAGATAGGTGTATTTACTCTGATTTCGGATTTAATGGCTAAATAGCATTCAATCACTAAATTGTTGAGAAAAGGTATTCAAGTAGTCTCCGTCACCAATGGGGGCTGATGTGTGCAGATAGCATCCTTTAGTTTACGGCGGCGCAATATGTAAATGGGCAGACCAGATAAAACGAAGATGCTTGCAATAAGGACTGTTTTTAGGGGGGTAGAAAACACAACCCAAAGGCAAAATCCCAAACAAATAAAACCAGTTAACCATTTCCAAAAAGGCTCTTTACGCTTGGGTGTGACAAGTAATTTTAAATAAGCAAGACAGGAAACAATATATACAAACAAGAATGCAGTTACAGAGAGATCAATGATGGTATTTACTTTTTCAGCCAGGCTCTCATGGTGTGTTAACACCAGCAAGGGGAGGGTGCCTATACAGCTCAAGACTAATGCAAATACGGGTGCACCATGCTTGTTTCTCTTAGCAAAAAGTTTTGGAAGTAAGCCATCTTCAGCAATTCCCAAAGCAATCTGGCCGCTGGCTAATGTCCAAGCATTGACGGCAGTAATACATACTACGCAGGCAATCAAAGATATTAATAAATGCCATTGCCCTCCAAATAGAACTTTGGCTGTATCAGAATATGGGGCAACTGAATTCATTAGCTCATTACCAGGGATAACGCCCATAATCCCCAAGCTGCTAATAAAATATACACAAGCAACAAATAGCGTGCCTAGAATTAATGCTCTAGGGATTGTTTTCCTGAGGTCCTGAACGTTACCTGCCGCTGCTGTGGCTGTTTCAAAGCCTATGAATCCCCAAAAGGTAAGCAGCATCACACTGTTCAGTAAGCTTGAAGTGTCCTCAGATGAGGGGGCAACCACAACAAAGTTGTTTTTATCAAAGTAAAATAGGGCAACAACGGGGATTAATATTAGGGGTATGAGTTTTAAAATAATCCAAACTAACTTTACACTACCTGCTTTGTGAACGCCTTTGAGGTTAATTGCTGTAACGGCAACGATAATAATCATTTCAAGCAAAAGGTGAAAATAATGGGAGTGTTCACCTAATAAAGGCATAACATAACCTACTGCAGAAATAATAATAGCGCTGGTACTTACCCAAGAAATAATCCAATAAGTCCAACCGGTGAAATAAGAGGCTGTTGAGCCAAAAGCTTCATGCACATAGGCATGTGGGCCCCCAGTTCTGGGAAAACGCATGCATAATTGAGTAAACATGATAGCAAGTAAGACTGCCCCAATACTCGAAAGTACCCACGCCAAAAGGCTAAAATGCCCGAATGCCGCTAGATTTGCTGGAAGCATAAGGCCCGAGCCAATTTGGCTGATGGTGACCAATTCGAACACAGACCAAAAACCAATCTTACCAGACATATCGTATTCCTATAGCAGGAAAGGCTAAAAGTGGTATGAGCTACTTACTCTAAATGAGCGGACCTTATAACATAATTCTAGTTACCCCGCAATCAAGGATATTAATAAATCTATCCTTGATGTTAATACGGAAATTATAGCTGTCAAATGGAAATTTGAAGGGGCAATCAAAAAAATGTTGTAAGAGGGTGCTTATTGGGCCAGTCAGGGTAAGCTGCGCCTTATAACTCAAATAAGCTTAATCTATGGCGTAAATCGCTGGTGCTGCTTAATCCAGCTTGAATTTAGTCTTAATACCCCAATAACCTAGCCATGAGTTTAAAGATCCTATATTTTGATTCGGTATAAGCTGGGAAGACCGGGAGAAAATCAAATAGCATGAATCGCTTTCGCTGTACGATAGATTTCGTATGAGAAAAGGTTTTGAAACCATGTTCACCAACATAAGCCCCAAACCCACTGTGACCCACTCCACCAAATGGTAAGAATTTATTGGTGATGTGCATCATGCAATCATTCACACAACCGCCACCAAATGATAAGGTAGAATTCACCTTGGCAATGGAAGCTTTGTTTTTTGAAAAGTGATATAAAGACAAAGGCTTTGGTAATTTTCTCAAATTTGTCAGCAGGATATCAAGATCTTTGTAGGCAATAATCCGTAAAATTGGTCCAAAGATTTCATTTTCCATCATTTTGTCATGAAACGTTTCTATTTCAACAATGGTGGGTTCAATTTTGAGATTTTCTTGATCATGGTTGCCACCACAGATGATTTTGGCTTCGCTTAACAAATCAACT
>JBFXKR010000207.1:0-4351 GCA_050173595.1 Candidatus Berkiella sp. | reverse complement strand
ATCGCATACTCATCGATTGCGCATATGGGTTTTGTTACTATAGGCATATTCACTGCCTTCTCACTGATGAACCTTGATTCGCCTGATGCAACAACAGCGGCTGCCATGGGTATGCAAGGTGCTTATGTTCAAATGATTTCTCATGGTTTTATTTCAGGCGCATTGTTCTTATGCGTAGGCGTGCTCTATGACAGAGTGCATTCTCGGGAGATTGCCGATTATGGTGGTGTTGTTAATACCATGCCTATTTTTGCAAGCTTTTTTGTTTTATTTGGTTTAGCCAATGCTGGTTTACCAGGCACTTCAGGATTCGTTGGTGAATTTTTCGTTATCTTGAGTGCATTTCAAGCAAACCCATGGTATGCCTTTATCGCCAGCTTCACCCTGATTTTAGGGGCGTCTTATACGCTGTGGATGATAAAGCGCGTTGTTTTCGGTGATATTGCGAATACCCATGTGGCTGAGCTAAAAGATATTGGATTGCGCGAATTTTCATTTTTAGCCATTTTAGCCTTATTAGTTTTAATGTTTGGCTTGTGGCCTGCGCCCATTGTTGATGTTGCACAGTCCTCCATCAATGGTTTACTAGAGCACATTGGGAAGCCTAAATATTAGTTTAGCTTTATTGGCACGAAATTTATTACGCTTTCAAGAGATGCTTGAAAGACGAAGGAGTTAGGATTAAATGAATGATTTATTGGTAATTTTGCCGGAAATCGTTTTGGCGACACTTGCTTGCTTATGTCTGGTGGTTGATCTGTTTGTGCCACAAAAAGCACGCGTGATTACTTATTTATTTAGCCAAACTTCATTGGTTATTACTGCCGCTTGTTGTCTTTATTTCCCACATCATTTGGGCGTCACTGCATTTTCTGGCCAATTTATCGCCGATGGCCTGTCACAAGTTTTAAAAGTATTTATCCTTTTAATGATGTTTTTTGTTTTAGTGTATTCAAGAAATTATGTTCAAATGCGAAAAATGCCCTATGGCGAGTTTCATGCTTTAGCGCTTTTTAGCACGTTGGGGATGATGATATTAGTCTCCTCACAAAGCTTATTGTTGCTTTATCTTGGCTTAGAGTTACTGACACTTCCTTTATATGCACTGGTTGCTTTACAAAAAGATTCCGCCAATGCGGTTGAAGCGGGTATTAAATACTTTGTGGTAGGCGCTCTTGCCTCAGGCATGTTGCTTTATGGTATTTCTTTGCTCTATGGTTTGACCGGCAGCATTTTATTGAACGAAATTTCTACCAGTGTGCAAGCGCTTGATGGTGTGAATGGAAAAATTGCTGTCGTGGCATTAGTATTTCTCATTGCGGGCATTGCCTTTAAATTAGGTGCAGTGCCGTTTCATATGTGGATCCCAGATATTTATCAAGGCGCGCCCACCAATATTACTTTATTAATAGGAACAGCCCCTAAAATCGCGGCATTTGGGATGGCTTTTCGATTGCTACATGACACTTTACCGTCACTCGCTGGCTTTTGGAGTCAGTTCTTTGTGGTAGTGGCGCTGCTGTCGATTGCAATTGGAAATATTACTGCAATTGCTCAAACTAACATAAAGCGCCTATTTGCCTATTCAACAATTGCCCATGTTGGTTTCTTGTTTTTAGCATTATTGGTTGCCCCACGCGTGGGATATGCGCCGGCAATGTACTACATTATAGTTTATGCCATCGTTGCCGCTTGTGCCTTTGGTGTGATTTTGTATTTAAGCCAACAAGATTTTGAAAGCGATAAGCTCAGTGATTTTAAAGGCTTAGCCCAGCGTAGTCCTTTCTTAGCATTTATCATGCTATTGGTTGCCTTTTCTTTAGCCGGCGTGCCGCCCACAGTTGGCTTTTACGCCAAATTCATGGTCTTAAGCGCTTTGGTTGATGCCGGTTTTACTTGGCTTGCTGCTTTTGTCGTTCTGTTCTCAGTCATCGGGGCTTATTATTATTTAAAAATTGTGAAAGTTATGTACTTTGATGCCCCCGAAGAATCGCCTCGCCCAGTCCATGGTGCATTGGATATGAGAATAGCCTTATCGGTGAATGGTATTGCGATTTTGGGCTTTGGTTTGCTGCCTGCGCCGCTTTACCTTGTTTGTAAGCAAGTGCTTTCAAGCTTAATATAAATGAGTCGATTTAATGACTTTTTGGTGGTGTGTAAATAACTTAAAATAGGTGTTTTTGATTTAATTCGAATACTTTTCAATTTAAATCAACTCGTTAGGTATCCCAGGCAGTCTTTTTACTTGCGTATCTGGCCTGATTCACATATCATATTTCGACTTATCGCGGGGTGGAGCAGTCTGGCAGCTCGTCGGGCTCATAACCCGAAGGTCGTAGGTTCAAATCCTGCCCCCGCTACCAGCCATTTGTAGTTCAAAGGCCCCGTAAGGGGTTTTTTTATGATGGGCGGTAGAATAAAAATAAAGTGGGCATAGCCCACTTTTTTGTTTATTTGAACGGAAATTGTGATGCGTCGACAAGATAAATGGCAAGCTTTAATAAACCCACTGTTGGTGGATACGCCATTTGAACTGGTGGGCGTGGAATGTGTTGGTGGTGGTAAACATACGGTTGTGCGTATCTTCATCGACAAGCAAGGTGGAATTACCATCGATGAAATTGCACAATTAAGCCGCCAAATTAGCGTGATATTTGATGTGAATGAGCCAATTAAAGGCCATTACACATTAGAGGTTTCTTCACCAGGTCTGGAGCGCCCCTTGTTTAGTGCTGCGCATTTTGAGCAGCAAATAGGGCAAAAGGTTTTTATTAGAACAACCCAGATGGTTGAAAACCGGCAAAATTTTAAAGGCATTTTGCGCACCTGCGATGAAAATAGTGTGCAAGTCGATGTCGATGGACAAGTATTGTCATTTCATTATGACGATATTGAAAAAGCAAAATTGATACCTGACATTAAAATTGCGAACGGCAAGTAAAGAGGCAACACAATGAATAACGAAATTCGTTTGGTAGTAGATGCCGTCTCTAATGAGAAAAATGTTCCCAAGGAAATAGTTTTTGAAGCCCTTGAAGCGGCATTAGAATCGGCGAGCAAAAAGCTCTATGGGGCAAACTGGGAATTTAAAGTGGTGATTAATCGCAGCACGGGCGATTATGAAACATTTCGCACTTGGACAGTCGTCGATGAAAACACAGTGAATGAACTTGGTGAAGTCGTCGGCATGCAAAATCCTGAAGCGGAAGTATTTCTTATCGATGCTGTTGATATGAAAGCGGATGCAAAAGTTGGCGAAGTTATTTTAGAGCCAGTTGCTTCTGTGGATTTTGGTAGAATTGCAGCGCAAACCGCAAAGCAAGTCATTATGCAAAAATTGCGCGCAGCCAAACGTGATCAAATAGCACAAGAATATCGTGCACGTATAGGTGATTTGGTTGCCGGTACAGTCAAAAAAGTAACGCGAGACAATGTTATCATTGAACTCGGTGCAAATGCCGAAGCGCTACTTCGTCGCAGTGATATGTTGCCGCGAGAAATTGTCAGAATTGGCGATAGAGTCAGAGCTTATTTGCAGGATGTTAAACCTGAACTTCGCGGGCCACAGCTTATCGTTAGCCGTACCTGTCCTGAAATGCTGATTGAGCTCTTTAAAATTGAAGTGCCAGAAATTGGGGATGGTTTAATTGAATTAAAAGGGGCGGCGCGTGATCCGGGTTCCCGTGCAAAGATTGCTGTCTTGGCCAAAGATAACCGTATTGATCCCGTCGGCGCATGCGTTGGTATGCGTGGCGCACGTGTGCAAGCTGTCTCTGGGGAATTAGGGGGCGAACGTGTTGATATCGTTCTATGGGATGATAACCCAGCTCAGTTTGTGATTAATGCAATTGCACCAGCTGAAGTTGCCTCTATTATTATTGATGATGACGCAAAATCGATGGATGTTGTTGTTAGCGACGACCAACTTTCTGCGGCAATTGGACGAAATGGCCAAAATATACGTTTGGCAAGTATGCTGACAGGTTGGGAGCTGAATGTGATTTCACAAAATCAAGCACAAACGCGTGATCAAGAAGAATTTGAAAAGTTATCACAACTTTTTATGCAATATCTGCAAGTTTCGCAAGAAATTTCAGAAAATCTTATCGAGGCTGGCTTTACCAGTCTTGAAGAGATTGCCTATGTTCCTGCGCAAGAATTAATGGAAGTTGAAGGCATGGATGAGTCATTACTTAATTCCTTACGTCAAAAAGCAAAAGATAGCTTATTAACCAAAGCTATAGCACAAGAGGAGCGTCTAGGGGAGCATACACCAGCGGCAGATTTACTCGAACTAGAAGGAATGGATAAGCATTTAGCTTATTTGTTGGCACAAAAAGGTGTTATCACA
>JBFXKR010000206.1:0-4354 GCA_050173595.1 Candidatus Berkiella sp. | reverse complement strand
TGAACAAACTAATAACTATGCTGCCAAGAGAGATATTTCAGCTGGGTTAAGTTCTGGGCCTATTAGCCGTTTAACCTATTTACAAACAGGCCCTGCTTATGAAAAATTTTCAGCGCTAACGCATGAGGATACCGGGTTGCTGTCACATAAATCAGATAAAAAAAACATGAGTGACCTGATCAATTCTGATAACGAATTTTGTATTCCTGATATTAGTATAACAAAATTTAAAGTAGAGATCGCTGCAGGCTATGAAGGGGAGGGTAAGCAAAGACGTCAAGATGATGCGGTCAATGAGTTCACGGCTTGGCAACAACGCGTAGGCCAGCAATTCCAACAAGATTCAACTGCGCTCTTGAACTCTGATTTAAGTGAAAGGTTTAAATATATACCTCTAGATCCTGATTTTGCATTCGCACGTTCTAATGAAATATTTACTAAAAATACCCCTCTTTTTGCTCATGCTAACGCCACATTTTCTGGTATTGTTATTGAAAATGAGCAAGCAATTATTGAAAAACTGCAAACAGTATTAAGTAGTTTAGAAAAAACAATTCAACATATTGAAAATAAGACAACACCAGAAGAGCCGTTTTGGTATGAAGATGGCGACCGAAACATAGTAAATGCTCAGAATGCAATAAAGGTATGTGAACAATTGCAAATGCATGGCCTAAATTATAACAAAAGGCATGCGCAAACATTAGCTCAAAAATTGCAAAGTAAAATGGATGAACTTGTTGAAAGAAAGCAACTGGCAATATCCCATCAAATTAAAGAGCAATTTGATGGGATAGATTACCTTGCCACTGGCGATATTCAAATAGTTAGTATAGAAGGTTATCAAGCACCTAGAGATAAATTTGCACAATTGATTGAAGCGCTTCGTAAGGAAAATCCCAATCCAACTCACCCAGAAGTTAAGCAGGTTTTAAGCGAAGCAACGCAAAAGCTACAAAAACTAGATGCCATGATGTCGGCAAAGAATAGTATACCCAAAATGAAAGAAATTAGAGAAGAATTTGATGATATCGATTACCTTGCTAGTGGCGATATTCAAATAGTTAGTATAGAGGGTTATCAAGCACCAAGAGATAAATTTGCACAATTGATTGAAGCACTTCGCAAGGCAAACCCCACTCCTGCACACCCAGAAGTTGAGCAGGCTTTAAGAGAAGCAACGCAAAAGCTACAAAAATTAGATGACATGATGTTGGCAGTGAATATGTACAATAAATCATCCGTTCAACAATCAACAGTTCAGGCACCCGTTCAGGCACCCGTTCAGGCACCCGTTCAGGCACCCGTTCAGGCACCCGTTCAGGCACCCGTTCAGGCACCCGTTCAGGCACCCGTTCAGGCGCCCGTTCAGCCCGTCTCGAATCCTCCTGTATTTGTTGAGGATTTTATATTAGATTCTTCAGTAGAGATTAAGGAATTAACATCCGGTATTTTTGAGCGTGCACGAAATGGAAATATTGAAGATATTGCTCAATTTAAACAAGAATGTGTTGCAGCAAAAGCGCGATTGGAGCAAATACTAGAAACCTATGACAAGCTATCTGGCTGGAATACAAATGGGCCTTTGAGGATAGATGAAGCTAGGGCATATTTTAATCGGATTATAACTAGATTAGATGAAGTAGAAAAAGCGATTGAATCTGGTTTGCTGCGCCAACAAGCTCCTCCTCCTTTAGTTGATCCGAACGATAAAGGCAAAGAGGATGATGTCGTTCATGATAGTAGCGAAGATGAAAAAGTAAAAGTTAAAGTTAAAGAAACTAAAACAGTTGTTGCTCCTGCACCTCCTCCTGATCCACCCTTAGTTAAACCTGATGAGAACAAAGGGCCAGTTAACCGCGCAAAAGGTATCAAAAGATTTAGCTTTAAGACAAATTCAAGCGATAATAATGCTCAGGATAAGCAACCTAAATCACAGGGCAAAATAGTTTTTAGAAAACAAGCAAAAAAACAGCTTGAAGCAATTACGATAGATGGAAAACGTGCAGTGTCAGAACAAGATCTGGTATATATTGAAAATGGGTTCAAAACACAAAAGGGCGATAAGATTGATAGGGCGCCGTTTATTAAAATGATGCAAAAATTTCAGGAGAAAGTTACAGGTTCTTTTGATGGCTCTGTAGAAATAGCTGTTTTGGAAACGAAAGCCATGATGCTTCACAATTTAATGAACAATAATAATGCTGATTTTCCAAAGGAATTGGAGAAGTGCTTTTTAGAATATCAAGATGATTTTGCAAAGCAACTTCAAACAGCAGTTGATACTTATCAAAAGCAAATTACTGCGATACAAAGCATGCTTGTCTATGCCCGTTTTAATCCCAGGCTAACTGAATATCTTAATAGTTACTTAGAGACGGCAATAGAAAATTTAAATAGATACCAAGGAAATCTTAATAATTTAAAAGATTATATTAAGACTGTCGCAGAAGGTGCAGCGCTTAATATTCAATTTATGGATGGGATCAACGCTAAATATAAGGAACAGTTAGCATCCAATCCTAAAAATACAGAGATTAAAGAGCCGCCACCGTCGCCTCCACAACCTGTCAGTAATGTTCCAACTCATCAAACAATACAAGAAGAACGCCCAGACAGGAAACCTGAATCAGCGCCCCTTATGGCGACTGTCAATAACGTTACAAAACCAACAACCATCGTCAATGGTAAGCGACAAGACGTGAAACCTCATATGTCGCCACCATCACCACCACCGTCGCCACCACCACCACCACCATCACCACCACAACAATCTGAGAAAAAAGTTACCACTCGTACAGTAAAGGTGAAAAAGCTTCCACAAGGAATGCAACCCAAATCACCACCACCGCCTGTTCCTAATACTGATTCTAAAAGTCAAGAATCCTTCTTGAAACAAGAGGCATTCTTGAAAAGTGCGCTTGCAAAAGCATATGGTTCATCACCGCGCCCTTTGATAAATGTGAAAGGTCCTGATGAGATTGTTATTTTGGCGAGAGGTGAAGCTAAGGCGAAGTTGATAGATGCTTTACAAAAAGCTGGGTTGCAGGTGCAAGATAGAAAAGTATCACCGGTGGGGATTGCTATTTCAAGAACTCAACTGCAATCACAGCTAGATAGCAACCCAGACTTTAAGTCTATTTTAGAGTTGGCTTTATCTAGTCAACAACTCAATCAGCTACCACAATCTATTTCAGAAAAAGTGGCCGGGGTGGACTTGCAAAGAGGATTTCAAGGAGTTACTAAAACTGAGCAACAACCTAATCCGATACCACAATCCATTACAGAAAAATTAGCTGGCGTGGATTTGCAAAAAGGATTTGAGAAAGTTACCAATTCCCAACAGCCTTCCCCACCTCCTATTCCTCCTCAAAAAGAAACAGTTCATAACCAATCGCCACCAGTTGCACCACCTGTAAGTCCTGAGCAACTAGCACGCCAAAGACAACAGCAAGCTTCGCAATCCACAGCACAAAGACAAACACAAGGCGAAGATTTCAGAAATGTTACACCCTCATCAAGACCAAGAGGGGTGTTTATGATGAAAAATAGCGTAAAAGATTCAGGGAATGGCTCTAATACCGTGAGCCCCTCAGTTGATGAACTCAAAAAGAAATTTCTTGAGAAAAATCAAACCCCACAAACGCAGTCTGCTCCTACAAACAAAACTTTTACACCCGGTCATGTTAGTGTTAAAGAAAGAGCAAAGCTCTTTTCTCAGCAAGACTCATCACCACAACCCACTACGCAAAATAAAAATAAATTAAAGTAGTTAGCGCTATTTTCTGTGAAATCTGGGTGCAAAATCACCCTGTAGAACAGTGCCTTGTGACGCTAGTACTGTTTGGCACATTGCTTTTAAACTTGGAACTTTGTGAAACTTCAATGATTCACTAAACACAATAGCAAGTTGGTGTCCGGCGTTGGCCGCAAGTTGGTCGGGCATATATCCTTTTAGCTTTACGTTAAATTTAGCACTTGCTTGTACAAACCATTGTTCAATTTTCTGAAAGTCTTCTGGCGTAATATTGGGGGCGCTGGCTAAATTATGCAGTGCCGTGCCACCTTGTGCATCCAGCGCATCCGGATTGGCGCCAGCTTCTAATAAATCATAAACACAATCTGCATGGCCGTTAATGCAAGCAGCATGAAGTGGTGACCACTTTAAAACACCGCTAGGAAGATTGGGATCAGCACCATGAGCGAGTAACAAACGTAAACATATATCATTGCCGTTTAAGCTTGCCATATAAACACTGGAAAATTGATTATCAACGGCATCATCTTTAAATGTTAGTGCATCTATATTGATTTTTTGCTTTTCTTGCTTAAGGAACAGTGACATTAAACCAGG
>JBFXKR010000205.1:0-4387 GCA_050173595.1 Candidatus Berkiella sp. | reverse complement strand
ATTACCGTTAGCAACATTACCGGTAGCAACATTACCGTTAGCAACATTACCGTTAGCAACATTACCGTTAGCAACATTACCGTTAGCAACATTACCGTTAGCAACATTACCGTTAGCAACATTACCGTTAGCAACATTACCGTTAGCAGCGTTACCTAAAGCCGCATTACCGTTAGCTACACCAGGATTATGATTAATTGCAGCATTGCCAGGATTGCCCGCAGGAAAACCGGCCATAGCAGCAGGTGCCGCAGCTGCTGATTTGGATGCGTGCGCATCACCATGATGTTTGTGAATGTTAAGAATTTTTTGTATATCTAAGGAAATCTTGTCCATTTGCCTCGCAAAATCAGCAGCTTTGCTACTAACTTTATCTGAGGACAAACCGTTGTGCTTCGCGCTATGAAGCTCTATTCTTCTAAAATAATTACTTTCTACATCAGATTCAGTGTTGTCTGCTTCATCAATATCTTTAATTGATAAAGGCATTTGGTTTTCTTTATCAACAATCGGTAAGTCTTTAATAATTTCTGGCACTTCAACTTCATAGAAGTCTTTTTGTGCAACTGCATTCAATTCTTTAGCCTTGAACAGCTCTTTAATGTCAGATAGAAATGCTGTAAGGTCTTGAATCGCTTCAGCTTGCTTAAATTTAACCAAGAGTTCTTGCAGTAATAACGCGCTCATGAAATTTCCCCCAATTAAGGATCATAAAAATAAACTTGGGTGTAAAATATCATTTTTATTAGTTTGATGTCATACATTGAAGGAGGTTAAGTGATAAAGCGAAAGCTATAGCAGATAAAGTGAACATTAAGAATTCAAAGTTAAAGGTGTAGTATCAACATCAGCGCTTTAAAATAGTATCGAGTTGCACCTCATCTAATACAGGTACACCTAATTTTTGAGCTTTTGCGAGCTTTGAGCCAGCCTGGGTGCCAGCAATCAGTGCATCCGTTTTAGCAGAAACACTGTCTGTTACCTTGGCACCCAGCGCTTGAAGTTGCGCTTTGATTTCATCGCGAGGCCGTGAAAGTGTTCCTGTGATCACATACGTTTTGCCACTTAAGGGAAGATGGGCGGCCTTTTTCACTAATGGCCAGTGTATGCCTGCCTCTAGCAATTGTTTAATCACTTTCTGGTTGTTTTTTTGCAAAAAGAAATGCTCAATATGGCCTGCAACGATGGGACCAATATCTGGCAAGGTTAATAATTCTTCAATACTCGCCATCATCAAATCATCTAATGTATAGTGCGATCCCAAAAGCTGAGCGGTTGATTCACCGACTTCTCTGATCCCCAGAGCATAGATAAATTTTGCCAATGTTGTCTTTTTGCTGTTTTGGATAGCTTCCAACAAATTTTGTGCAGACTTTTCACCCATTCGCTCTAAACTTAAAAGACTTTCTTTAGTTAATTTATAAATATCGGCGACAGTTTCAATTAGCTTTTCTTGTACTAGTTGCTCTACTATCTTTGAGCCTAGTCCTTCAATATCCATGCCCTTTCTTGAAACAAAGTGCTTAATTGATTCAACTTGTTGTGCTTGGCAAACTAAACCTGCTTCACAACGTGCGGCAGCTTCACCTTCGATACGCAACACTTGTGAACCACATACTGGGCATTTTTGAGGAAGCTCAATCGATTTAACTGATTTTCGCTTCTCAAGTACTGGGCGAACAACTTCAGGAATAACATCACCCGCACGGCGAACAATCACGTAATCGCCAATTTTAATATCTTTTCTGGCAATTTCGTCCATATTATGAAGTGTGGCATTACTCACCACAACACCACCCACAGCCACCGGTTTTAAGCGCGCCACCGGTGTTAAGGTGCCAGTGCGTCCGACTTGAAAATCAACATCTTCTAAAAGTGTCATCACTTCTTGAGCAGGAAACTTGTATGCAATCGCCCATCTAGGAGCGCGAGAAACAAATCCAAGCGCTTGTTGCAATTTCACCTCATCAACCTTGATGACCATACCATCGACTTCATAGGGAAGATTGTTTCTTTTAGCTAATAGCGAGTGGTAATACTTTTGAACAGCTTGAATGTCTTTTACTACTTTACCTTCAGGAGATATTCTTAGACCCCATTTTTGTATACTAAGCAAAGCTTCATGATGTGTAGCACCAATTGCTTGAGCATTTTCAATTTGAGCACCATAAGCATAAAACTCTAATTTTCTTTTTGCAGCAATGCGAGGATCAAGTTGGCGCAAACTCCCTGCTGCGGCATTGCGAGGATTAGCAAATACTTTTTCCCCATGGGCCAAAGCATGTTTATTCAAAGCTTCAAAACTTGATTTTGGCATCACCACTTCGCCCCTAACTTCAAGCCACTTTGGAAAATCTCCATGCAGCATCAAAGGAATAGTAGGAATGGTTCGCAGATTAGCTGTGATATCTTCTCCAGTGGTGCCATCACCACGCGTTGCGCCACGTGTGAATACACCATCTTCATAAATCAAGCTAACAGCCAAGCCATCAAATTTTGGCTCACAGGCATAAGATAGCTTTACGTTTTCATCTAACGCTTGCTTTATTTTTTTATCAAAATGAATAATTTCATCTTCTTCAAAAGCATTTTCTAGAGACAGCATGGGCGTAGAATGGGTGATTGTTTCAAAGCCTTTAAGCGGCGTGTGCCCAACGCGTTGCGTTGGGGAGTGATCTAAAATTAACTCTGGATTTGCCTTTTCAAGCGCTTGCAGCTCACGAAATAGCTTATCATATTCTACATCAGGAATAGTGGGCTCATCTAAAATGTAATAACGGTAGTCATGTGTTGTAATCTCTGAAATGAGTTTCTTAATTTTAGCGACCACTTCACGCTTAGAATCCGTTTTTACCACTCCTGAAATTCCTCTTCAAGCTCAGGCTCATTTATCGCCGCTTTTGCTTGGTCACGATATTGTGAGATTAAACTTGTGGTTATTGGCTGCCTTGTAGCATCACATAATTCGGCTTGTAAACTTGCAGATAATTGCCTTGCTGTTGTTAACATTTTCTCAAATGCACTAACGGGATCTTGAACTTCATCTAATAGCAAATAAATTAAAATACCGGGGTAGGATTGGGTATTATTCTGTTCAAAATAGCCTGGTTTTGCGATGGAAGCTACGCTATACAATACAGGTTGTGTGGCGTTGTCTTGAAGGTGGCGATGGTATAATTTTTGCGCACCATATCGAAAATGATTTCTAGACAACGTTGCTTGTAATGCAATACTAGAAAATTGAGCGCCGGCTTTGGGCATGATTGTTAAGGCGAGATACCCATGTGATTTTGCTTTCTCTTTTGGCTTTTGTATCTTTTGTGCTTCATCAAAGCCACTTATTTCTTCTTCCTCATCATCATCGTCCATCTTAAAGTTACCTTTGATGCTAGGCTTTTTTAGTTCTTCTAATAATGGATCAGCGGTTGGTCTTTCAAAAGATGAATGATTTTCCCTTTCATAGGAATACTTTGCATCATGTGCTTGCTGCATATGCTCAACACGTTTGATTTGAAGGTTTTGTGAGTTTTCAAGGATTGTTTGTTCAAATTCATCGTGAAGAGCTTCGTTTTTCTTTTGTTTTTTACGAGTAAAAGACGTAAAAAGTAAAAAACTGCCTAGAACCATACCAATGATGAGTAACATTAATCGCATCTAGTATTTTCCTCTTCCTAGTTTGAATTTATCCTTTGTTGCCCGCGCTCACTCACCCCAGTCGTGTACCTGATCTACACTCCTGGGGATTCATTCTCTTGGCGCCTCGACTAAATTCAAACTAGTTCGAGCAATTTATTGCCTAGTTTGAATTTATCCTTTGTTGCCCGCGCTCACTCACCCCAGTCGTGTACTTGATTACCCCAGTCAATACTGGAGAATCATTTTTACGCCTGCTGTGCTTGTGAATCACTTGCCATCGATTTTGCCTCTTCAATATCCACTGTCACTAGCCTTGAGACACCTGGCTCGCGCATGGTCACACCCTGTAGTTGCTGCGCCATCTCAATTGCTAATTTGTTATGGCTAACGTAAATAAACTGAACTGTTTTTGCCATTTCTTTCACAAGATTACAAAAACGCCCCACGTTGTTATCGTCAAGTGGTGCGTCGACTTCGTCTAACATACAAAACGGCGCTGGGTTCAATTGAAAAATGGCAAATACTAAAGCGACTGCGGTCAGTGCTTTTTCACCACCGGAAAGTTGTTGAATCGTGCTATTTTTCTTTCCTGGTGGGCGCGCAATCAAGGCAATACCTGTATCGAGCAGGTCTTCCCCTGTCATTTGCAAATAAGCCTGGCCTCCCCCGAATAAGACGGGGAATAGTTTCATAAACCCATTATTTACATTATCAAAAGTTTCTTGAAACTTAGCGCGAGTTTCTTTATCAA